>JAEMRC010000175.1 GCA_016463545.1 Ilumatobacteraceae bacterium | reverse complement strand
CTTGAACAGCCTCTTCAACGCTGTTGGTCACTTTGAAGAGTTCAAGATCAGCCGGCGAGACAAGTCTGCGCGGAATCAGTTCGTTGTGAATAAAACTCGATACCCCTTCCCAAAAAGGGTCGCCTGGGAGGTCTAGCAACACTGTTGGAGCCAGTGCTCCTTTGCCGGTCTGCATCAGAGTGAGCAATTCGAACATTTCGTCAAGAGTGCCAAAACCACCTGGCAAACACAAGAATGCCCGCGATTCTTTCAGCAGCATGAGTTTGCGTGTAAAGAAATACCGCATGCTCACATATTTATCGTCGCCTTCAATGATTGGATTTGCAGATGTTTCAAATGGCAAGCGAATTGACACGCCAATTGAATTTTCTCTTCCTGCGCCCAGCATTCCTGCTTCCATGATTCCGGGGCCTGCACCAGTCACGACCATCCAACCGTTGTCAGCCATTTTCTTAGCAACCTGCGCGGTGAGGTCGTAGAGGGGATCACTCGCCGTCGTGCGGGCTGATCCAAAGATGGTGACTTTAGGACTATCTCGATATGGCGCAAACATTTCGAATGCTTCGGCCATTTCATCCAGTGCGGCAGACGCAATCTTAAGATCTAGCGTTGCTGTGTCGGTATCACGGAGATGCTGCACGGTCGCTGCCAATTTGTCTAGGAGTCTTTGATCCCGAGGAGCGCGCGCTGCTGGCATGTCTTTATACGTCTTTGATTTTGGACGCCTTGGCTGAAAGTGCAGACATTAAATCGTTAAAGCTATTTTGAAAAGACAACACGCCTTCTTGTTCTAAAACATTCGCCACATCGTCAACATTAACGCCGTAGTTGCTCAGTGCGTTCCAGCGTTGTCGGGCACCTTCAAGGTCAGATGTGATTGTGCACTCGATGGTTCCGTGATCGCCAAAGGCCGTCACTGTTGACTCAGGAAGAGTATTGACAGTATGGGGTCCAATCAGCTGATCGACATACATGGTGTCAAGGTATGCCGCATTCTTCGTCGATGTAGACGCCCAGAGTGGTCGCTGTACCTGCGCTCCAGCTTGTGCGAGTTTGTTCCATCGTTGTCCACTGAAGGTTTGCTCAAACAGTTGGTAGGCGAGTCGGGCTTGAGATATTGCAGCCGTGCCTCGTAATGACAGTGCATCTACGGTGCCATATGCATCGAGACGACGATCGATTTCAGTGTCGACACGGCTAATAAAAAAACTTGCCACACTCGAGATCGCCGATATCGGCAACTTCTGAGCGAGTCTCGTTTCGAGCCCCGAGATATAGGCGTTCATGACGTCTTGGTAGCGCTCCAGACTAAAGATCAGCGTGACGTTTATGTTGCAGCCCTGTGCAATCATCGACTCAATCGCAGGTATTCCCTGAATCGTGGCCGGAATTTTGATCATGACGTTAGGTCGCGAGATACGTTCATGCAATTTTTTGGCGGCAGACAATGTGGCAACCCCGTCAGTAGCTAGAGATGGATCAACTTCAACACTGACAAAGCCGTCGAGTCCATTGCTTGAGTCAAAGAGCGGTTTGAATGCCTCGAGTGCTCCGTCAATGTCTGTCGTGACCAAATCCCAGTACGCATCTTCGACGCCGACTCCAGCCGCTGTCACACGGGTGAATTGCTCGTCATAGTCGGTCGAGCCTTGTATTGC
>JAEMRC010000101.1:3761-6619 GCA_016463545.1 Ilumatobacteraceae bacterium | reverse complement strand
ATCCACAGACCCTGATATGTCGTCTGGTCCAGAAGATGCTCAAAGTGCTGCTGCTGAGTTGTATATGTACTTCAACGGAGTGGCTGCTGCTAGACGCGCCGACCCGCGCAACGACATCATCACGGCACTTATTGATGACACCGCTCAAGATCACCTGCGCGAACATGAGTTTGAACTATTTATGCTCCTACTCTCAGTTGCCGGAAACGAGACTACCCGTAACGGAATCAGCCACGGGGTATTGGCTCTCACAGAAAATCCAGAATCTTTTCAGCAGATGCGTGCCGACTTGTCACTTGTGCCGTCAGCCGTCGAAGAAATCCTCCGCTGGGCTACTCCCGTCAACTCTTTTCGCCGCACCGCAGTGTGCGACGTAGAACTACGCGGTCACGAAATCAAAGAGGGTGACTGCGTCGTCATGTTTTATGTGTCGGCCAACCGTGACGAAGAAGTTTTTGCTGATCCGTTCACATTTGATATTCGGCGAAACCCAAATCCACATGTCACATTTGGTGGTGGTGGACCGCACTTCTGTCTTGGGTCAAACTTGGCGAAGCTAGAAATGCGAATTATCTTTGAAGAACTCGCTAAGCAGGTGAAAAATATTGAATTGATCGGCGATGTCAAGCGAATGCGATCACATTTTGTTCATGGCATTAAGCAATTACCAATTCGTCTCAGTTAGCAGTTATTAGATCGTCCAGATCTATCAACACTTGATCTTCTGGTAAAACACGCACACTTGGGCCGGCGCATTGCTGCACGGCTTCAACACTGCCCCATCCGCGATATGCAATACGTTGCCACCACGACATATCTCGTTTGGGATCAAGTGCTGTTGGAATAATCATTGACGCACCGACCACTGCAGCACTGCGAGCCACTCGCGCTGGACCAGCGGTCGCCGGAATCACCGCAGCGCGCACGCCGCGCATAGGTGCCACAACTGCATCTGCATGGCCAACTGCTGACGCCAAGGAACGCGACGGCAAGTGTGGATCGAAATAGATCCGTGTCCCGCCAGCCACAGGCTCGATCACAAAAGCAAGGGCCAACAGACTTAATGGCCATCCTGTCTTGACAACATCAAACTTCAGTGCATCTTGGCCCGTGCCAATAACAAACGAGTCCCCGACTTTATATGCATGCGTCGACGTCATTCCGATACCACGCGCTGCTTTTGCAGCCTTTGGCGTGCCGTGCACAGGCGTTGCAGGGTGAAGCAACGCCAGTGATTCCACTCGACAATGATCTGGCACATGTGTGCACAACACCACGCCATCGAGGTGCGGCACTTGTTCTGCGCTCATAAAATTATTGAGGTGGTTTCGATTGAAGCTTCCTCTGAGTGTTGTTGCACTCAACCATGGATCAACAAGAAGAGCAGTAGAGCCGTGGGTCAGCAACCATGTCTGATAGTCGTCGAGTCGTTGTAAAAGCATGCGTGTACTACTGGCCTCCCGCAGAGAAACCCTAGTTCGTCAGACTCTGTCAGCGCTTTTTGGAGACAGAAAAACTGACTACTTGCGACTTTAAGGTTCGCTTGCCAATCTTGACCTTTGCTTGGAAACGATGGTTTCCGCGAGCAACATTTTTGAGAGTAAAGACCGATGACTTGCCCTTCGCTACAACCTTGCCATTGCGAACGATGGTAACTAATGCTCCGGCTGGCGCATTAACCGTGACCGTGACGCTACGACCAACACTCGTGATTGCTGTGATCTGCGGTGCAGAGTCAACGCTTGACCGTGTGTCAACTGTCGGCACGGTTGTCGGCACGGTTGTCGGCACGGTTGTCGGTGACGTCACTGGAGTGGCGGTTGTCGGCACGGTTGTTGGCACAGTTGTTGGCACGGTTGTTGGCACGGTTGTCGGCACGGTTGTCGGCACGGTTGTCGGTGGCGTGGCGCTTGCCGGTGCTACTAAGCGTGAGAACAACAACAGGTTCGGAGAACGCGCCCCAAGTGATGTGACAACATCAGGAGTTGCTGTTGTTTTTAATACTGTCGTTACTGAGGCAGGCGTTAACGAGTTCTGCGTACCCAAGAGCACGGCGGCCACGCCCGCTACATGAGGACTTGCCATTGATGTTCCAGACATCGTTGCTGTCGCAGTTACCGAAGATATTGCCGCTGAAGTAATCGAACTTCCGGGCGCAAAGATATCTACACATGATCCGTAGTTTGAGTAATACGCCATTGAGTCAGAGGATGTCGTTGCCCCAACAGTGACTGCACCTGTCGCTGACGCCGGCGAGAATCCGCATGCATCGGCATAACTGTTGCCTGCAGCCACTACAACCGTGATGCCATCAGCAATGGCACGTTCAACTGCATCATTTAATGATGCGCTGACCCCGGCCCCACCCAGACTCATGTTTGCCACCGCAGGAACTCCTGCAAGATGGTCTTGAATCATAAAATCAATACCTGCGATGACCCCTGAAAGCGAACCACTTCCGTAGCAATCCAAAACACGCACTGGTACAAGTGACACAAGTGGTGCCACGCCATATGTTGTGCCACCCACCGTTCCGCTGACATGCGTGCCATGTCCCTGACAGTCTTGCGTTCCGCGACCATCATTTACTGCATCAAAACCTGACCTCACACGAGTGCCAAACTCACTATGCTGCGCATAAATACCAGTATCAATAACATATACCGTCACTCCGGCGCCCGCTCCGGCTCTGGTGATACGTCCGTTCAGAGGTAGCACGCGCTGGTCAATGCGATCAAGACCCCACGAAGCGGCAACAACATCACCAGGCACATACGTAAACGGCGTGACTGCAGTCGATGCGGCAGATGGCACGCTGTTGCCCACTGCATTAGTGGCAATCACTGTGAATGTGTACG
>JAEMRC010000101.1:0-3661 GCA_016463545.1 Ilumatobacteraceae bacterium | reverse complement strand
TGGTGCAGTCCAACGCACCACAGCAGATGCGTCTGAAGGTGTTGCCACGACAGCAGTTGGTGCAGACGGCAGAGCCGGATCTCGTGGAGCAGCGGTTGCTATCGCCGAAGGAACGCTCGTGCCTACGCTGTTAGTTGCCGACACACGAAACGAATACGCAGTTCCGTTTGTCAGACCAGTCACGACAAGTGACAGCGCAGTCGACGCAGGGTGAGAAAAAGTAGTCCACGAGCCCGAAGCAGATGAATACTCCACCACGTAATTAGAAATGGAGGCTCCACCATCTGTTGAGGGTGTCCCCCAACTCAGAGTGACTTGCGAGGATCCGATAACTGACGTCACTGAATTTGGAGCACTCGGCACAGTGATCGGCGCTGGGTCGAACGAGGCGTTGTAGAGCAACTTGTTTGGCGAGCCGATTCCGGGGTTTGCAACAATATTTTGAGTAGCGGCGGCGTCCAATGCCCGAGCCACTTCGGCTGGCGTATCCGTAGGGTGAGATTGCAAATACTGTGCCACGACTCCGGCCACGTGAGGTGCAGCCATTGAGGTGCCAGACCATGAAGCAGTTGCAGTATCACTTGCCGCCGTAGACGAAGTGATGCCCACTCCCGGAGCAAAGATGTCGACACACGATCCGTAGTTTGAGAAATATGCACGAGCATCTGTGGTGCCGGTTGCACCGACTGTGATCGCAGTTGGTTCAGATGCCGGAGAAACATTGCACGCATTCGAGGCTTCGTTCCCTGCAGCAACCGCAAAAACCACTCCGTCCACTACGCCTCGCGCGACAGCAGCATTGAGGCTTGGGCTGTAGCCGCCGCCAAGGCTCATGTTGGCGACTGCCGGAACGCCTGCAATGTGGTGTGCGATCACCCAATCAATTCCGGCAATAACGCCAGAGATGCTTCCAGAACCGTTGCAACTCAGTACGCGCACTGGGAAGAAATTGACATTTTTTGCAATGCCATATGTTGTTCCACCCACAGTGCCAGAGACATGCGTTCCGTGACCGTGGCAATCTGAAGAACCGTTGCCGTCATTCACCGCCGTGAAGCCACTCCCCACTCTGCCAACAAGTTGCGTGTGTGTGGCTCGAATGCCAGTATCAATGACGTACGCCGAAACACTGGCACCAGTTGCAGTGTATGAATAGGTGCCGTTCATCGGAAGTGACCGTTGATCAACTCTGTCGAGACCCCACGAGTCGCCTGCTCCGATTGCTTGGTCTGTATTTATTGTGACAACAGTGTCTTGTTCGACCAGCACAACACCTGGTGTGGCTCGTAACTGATTGGCTGTTGCAGCGCTCAGATCAGCGACATATCCAGGGAAAACATTTGTGTAATTAGCCAGCACTGAGATACCCAAAGCACTCACTGAAGAAAGTAGCGCAGCGTTGGACTTGTATTGCACGATATAGCGACCAGGAATAACTTCGCCAACTGCACCGGTTGGAGTGGACAGTGCACTTATTCTGTCGGGTTCGTTGTCAGAGACAAGTGACACGGGAGCATCTCGCTCGATGATCCGTATATCGATGTCTTTGCGCAATCTCGCAACATCAGAACTATCGAGCGACGCAACGAAGCCGTCAGAGCCTGCCGAGAAGGTATCTGCAACATCGTTGCCACGCTTTTCTTCAGACGCAACTTTCTTCGAAAGATTTACTCCGTCGCGCAACACCACGATGTAATCAGAAGAGACACTGAGTGCTTGCACTGCCGCAGGAGAAAAAGTAACGGCAGCACCAGCCAATGTGGCTCCGAGCACCACCCAACGAATGGCGCGCGTACACTGCGCCGCGCGAGGAAGTGATTGTTTTTCCATGTGCTCTATTTCTAACCCAATAATACCAAAAAGTCTGCTCACCCCTTGAGGGTCGGAATCGTCCCCAAGAGGCCAGATTCATAGTCCCGAAACGCCTGCTGAATCTCGTCTTGAGTGTTCATCACGAACGGTCCATACTGCACAACGGGCTCGCGAATCGGCAATCCGCCAAGGAGCAAGAAATCTGCTGTTTGGTCTGTCGCCGTGATCACAAGATGACCCCCGGCGCCAAAAAGAGCAACATGGTGAGGGGGCAAAATGTGACGCTGGGAGCCCACGGTTGCTCCACCCAACAGCATGTACACCATGGCATTGAACTCCGGGTTCCATGGCACAACAAGTTGTGCGCCAGGGGCAAGAGTGACATGGGCGATGGCGATTGGCGTATGTGTACTGCCAGGCCCTGAGTGCGCCGCAATGTCTCCAGCGATGATGCGCACAAGTGCTCCGCCATCGTGTGATGTCGTGAGCGTTAACTTGCTTGCCGAAATTCCCTGATATCGCGGAGCAGAAAACTTGAGAGTTTTTGGCAGATTCACCCACAGTTGGATTCCGTGTTGCCATCCGCCGTTGTTCAACACTTTGTCAGTCGGAACTTCGTCGTGCAAGATGCCTGAGCCTGCTGTCATCCACTGTGTGTCACCATCGCCGATGATGCCACCACCGCCGTGTGAATCATGGTGTGCTATCTCGCCGTCCAGCACATATGTCACTGTCTCAAAACCGCGATGCGGATGCCATGGCGCACCTTTGGTCTCGAACGGTCCGTTCAATACCGGGCCCAACTGATCGAGCATTAAAAATGGATCAATGTCTTGCACGGAGAGCCCTGCGAATCCGCGATAGACAGGAAATCCTGCACCCTCATGACCTGCACGACCCGGAGCAATCTTGACCACGCTCCGCTCAACTGATTCTGGCGGCACCACTGCTAGTCGTGGCAGGATCAAAGTATCGGCAACTTGGATAGCAGGCATACCTCAATGTCTAGTGTAGATACCGTGACATTGCAAAATATCATTTCTCCGATTGACGGTTCTACGCTGGCAACACGCCAATTGGCCGATGATTCGCAAATAGAAAGAGTTCTTGAAAGAGCCTCACACGCTAAGTCTGAATGGCAGAACACCACTATCGCAGAGCGAATTCGCTTGTGTGAACTAATGGTGAATTATCTCGAGGCGAATTCCAATGACATCGGACTTGAGATCACGCAACAAATGGGTCGGCCTATTCGCTACACGCCCAATGAAATCTTGCGGGGTGTGCAAGAACGCGCTCGGCACATGATGTCAATTGCTCAACGCGAACTGCGAGATATCGACGTCCCCCACGTTGATGGTTTTACCAAATTTATTCGCCGCAACCCAGTCGGAACCGTGCTCGTTGTAGCTCCATGGAACTATCCGTATCTCACCGCTATTAATTCAGTCGTACCGGCCTTGCTAAGCGGTAACACCATCATCATGAAACATGCGTCACAAACTCTTCTCTGTGCCGAAAGATTTTCTGCTGCTTGTAGTGCTGCCGGATTTCCAGATGGTGTTTTTCAACATGTGCATGCCAGTCATACAGCCGTGAGCAAGATGATTAGCGACAAACGCATCAACTTTGTGGTCTTTACTGGATCAGTTGAGGGCGGTGCAGCGATGGAGCGTGCGGCTGCCGGCCGTTTTATCGGAGTCGGTACAGAACTCGGAGGCAAAGACCCTTCATATGTGCGCGCTGACGCAGATCTCTCAGTCGCGATAGCCGAAAATGTAGACGGTTCATTTTTCAATAGTGGCCAATCATGTTGTGGTATCGAACGAATCTATGTCCATGCTGATGT
>JAEMRC010000022.1:20756-26670 GCA_016463545.1 Ilumatobacteraceae bacterium | reverse complement strand
CAGCATTTGTACCAAATCGGTTTCATCCGTCACCACGCCTCTAGTGGCTAGTACCCGAGGCGATTAGTTTAGATTCCAAGACACGACACCATTAAGTGGTGTCTTTATTAAGGGGGAACAATGTCGGGTCAGGGACGATTAGAAGGTCGCGTTGCAGTCATCACTGGTGCAGCAAGTGGCATTGGAGAAGGAACAGTGCGTCGTTTTATTCAGGAGGGCGCCAAGGTCATCATTGCTGATGTTCAAGATGCGCCAGGCGCCGCTCTCGCCAAAGAACTCGGTAGTGCTACTCGTTTTGTACACACAGATGTCACATCAGAAGACGATGTTGCCCGCGCTATTGACCTTGCTGTGAGCGAGTTCGGTCAACTTGACATCATGTTCAACAATGCCGGCATCGTCGGAGCAGTTGGTCGAATTGCAGACACCAACTCCGATCAGTGGGATCGCACAGTTGCTATTTTGATGCGCGGAATTTTTCTGGGAATGAAACATGCATCACGCGTGATGGTGCCACGTCAGTCAGGCGTGATTCTTTCGACATCTAGCACCGCCGGAATTCAAGGTGGACTCGGGCCACACTGCTACACAGCGTGCAAGCACGCGGTCATTGGGCTCACTAAGTCCGTGGCATCTGAACTAGCGCAACATCATGTTCGCGTAAATGCGATCTCTCCTGGCAACACCGCAACAGCAATGACATCTGCCGTGATGTCTGGAGATCCCACCACGCTTGACATCACCATGCATCACATTGCATCTACATCTCCGTTGGGTATTGCAGGACTGCCAATAGACATCGCTAATGCAGCGTTGTATTTGGCTAGTGACGAAGCCCGATACATCACTGGACACACGCTGGTTGTGGACTCAGGTCAAACTGTCATTGGGGGTAACGGTCGGTTTCATCAACAAGAATCTGCGCTCTTGCGCGAAGCCGGTATCCGCGAGAAAGGCTGAGAGCACTACAAACGTGGATCGACCAAGATTTTTGTCTGCGTAGATGTTCCGCTCGCCAAATCGCTCAACGCAGCATCAAGACCCTCAATGCCGATCGTCGAAGAATGCATCGGTTCTGTTCTAAACCGACCATCTGCGATCATTCCCATTGCCATTTCAAACTCTTCATGCATATACGCAAGAGCTGACGTGACAGAGATTTCCTTTATCAACCACGAGCCAGGAGTGATTGCCGCGTCTTGATCTGCAAGACCGATCAAACACATCGAACCACCTCGTCGCGCCAGATCAACAGCAGCCTGCACTGCAAACGGACGACCAACACACTCGTACACGATGTCTGCACCTAAACCATGGCTGAGTTGCTTGACTAACTGATCAGCAGGTTCTCCGGGTTCTATTGCGTAGTGTGCTCCGAGTTCGATGGCCAAGGAACGCCGTTGTTCATTTGGCTCAACAACGATCACCACACCTGCGCCTGCTGCTTTTACCCATTGCATGGTTCCGAGTCCAATTGGTCCGGCTCCTTGTACAACAGCAATGTCTCCAAGATGAATACCGCTGCGCCGCACTGCGTGAAAAGCAACCGTGGTGGGTTCAACCATTGCGGCTTGTTGTTCGGTGAGTGCTGTATTTGTTTTGACAACACGTGCCGCTGCAACCGGAATCCGTTGTGCGAATCCACCATGTGCTGGAGCCAACGGATCTCGTCCGATCATCGATAAGAACGCCACTTGACAACGATCTGCTTGACCTGCGCGACACGCCTCACACGAACCACACGCAGGGGCCGTTGCCACAATAACGCGATCACCTTCTGTGAAGGACTTTACTTCTGCTCCTTTTGCAGACACAACACCTGCCCACTCGTGCCCACAGATAGCGGGGTGATACGGCTTACCTGATTGGTATGCATGAATATCTGTACCGCAGATTCCGCAGAACGAAATATCTACAACAACTCCTTTAGGCGCCGGAGTGGGGTCCGCGAACTCCACCATCTCAACGGTGCCTTTGCCAGTAATCAGTGCTGCAAACATTTTGTCCCCCAACTTCTTTGCGTGTCTGCTCCAAGTATGCCCAAGCAACACTACGACATTGCGCCATCAATCACGAAGGGTGGTCCGCTAGGAATTCCGACCCTACTCTCGCCTAATGTTTTGGCGTCGACAGGAGTCGACCAAGAAATCGGGGGAAAAATGAGTCTTATCGCTATTGAAGCTGCAATCCGGATCAGCGATCCAGCCAAGCGCGACGCAGCAGTTGCGGCTGCAGGTCCGATTCAAAAAGCTACACGCGACGATGAGCCTGGCTGTTTGGTGTATTGCTTTGCCGCAGACCCATGCGAAGATGATCTGATTCAGGTCTACGAACTATGGGAAGACGAAGACACGCTCAATGCTCACTTTGATCATGCTAATTATCACAACATGCGAGAAATGCTCGGTGGATTCGGTCTTAAATCAGCGGTGAGCCGCAAACATCTCATCTCGAAGTCCGCTCCCGTCTATGGGTCCGACATGAAAGCCAGCGCAAAGTTTGAGTAGCACTACTGCCCGCGGGCAGTAAGAACAATTTCTTTGGCCCATCGGTAATCTGCTTTGCCAGACGGACTGCGATACACCTGATCTACAAACACCACTTCGCGTGGAGCCTTGTAGACAGCAATCTGAGACTTCACATGCTCAATCACATCCGTTGCACCAAGAGAAGACGTATCTGTGCGTGACACAACGAGTGCCACTATTTCGCCGAATCGCTCGTCTGCAACACCAACTGCAATGCAATCCAGTATCTGGGCATGCGAACGCGCAGCAACTTCTACTTCTTCTGGATACACCTTCTCGCCGCCGGTGTTAATACACACCGAACCCCGTCCAAGCAAGTGCACTGTGCCGTCGGTATCGATTTTGGCGTAGTCACCAGGAATTGTGTATCGCACTCCATCAATCGTTCGAAAAGTATTCGCTGTCTTTTGTGCATCATTGAAATAGCCGTCCGGCATCGGCCCAGATGCGGCAAGCACTCCAGAGCGATCGCTGCCAAAGGGAATCTTCTCCCACGTTGTCTCATCAAATAAAGCCGTCAGTGGTGTCGCCGTAAATCGTGCTGTTGCTCCGGGGTCTTGTCCGGGCATCGTCATTGACACTGCAAACGGACCACCCTCAGAGGCGCCGATCATGTCCAGCACAACAGCGCTGTTGGCACGTTGCATCAATGCACGTTTCATGTCGGCAGACAATGTGGCACCCGTTGACACAATTCGCCCAAGACTTGAAATGTCGTACGGGGTTCCGGCCGCCTCGGCGCGTTCTAGTTCTTGAACGATTGGTCGAGCGAACGCATCACCCACGATTGACACTTGCGTTACTTTTTCACGCTGTACAAGACGCAATAATTCTGCAGCATCAAATTTGCGACCACCCAGCAAGACAACAGTTCCGCCCAATACAAACGTTGAAAATGCCAAAAACATTGCCGTACCATGCATCAGTGGCGGTGCGGTCATGTTGACAGGACTACGTCCTGACACGTTGAGTTCTTTGGCAACCGAGGCAACCTCAATTGATGAAACTGGGAGCGTGATACCCATTGATGCATAACCAGTAAACGCAAGCGCACCAAAAAGACTCGCATGACTCCATACAACCCCTTTAGGCAAACCAGTCGTGCCTCCCGTGTACAGCAGCAATGAATCGTTTCCTGATCGCACAATCGGTGACATCGGTTCATTGGCACTAATCGCAACTTCATAGTCCACAGAACCCAAAACCTCTGCCGTTACAACTTCGTCATTGCTATTCACTTCAATCAACAGTCGCAATGTAGACAACATTGCGCCAACTTCAGAAACAACGCTCCTGAATGCAGAGTGATAGACCAATGTTGTGGCCTGAGAGTCACTCAGAACATGGACGATTTCTGCTGCCTTGTAGCGATAGTTCACATTCACGGTGCTTGCGCGCACTTTAAATGCGGCAAATGCAGATTCTAAATATTCGGGACAGTTGTAGAGCAACTGACCAACCTTGTCTCCCTCGCCAACACCTGCAGATGTCAACGCCCCAGCTAATCGTGACGAGCGATGATTGAGTTCACTCCACTTAATGTGTGTGTCGCCCACAACAACAGCAACATGGTCAGGTTGCGACTCTGCAAGTTCTTCCCAAAGTGTGGCCCAACTCTCTGACAACATGCTTTAGCCTTTTGGGATAAGGAAAGGTTCGACTTCGGCCCGCGAACGCCCATCACGTTGAAGACCTTCAAGAATAAGTTCATCCGTGAGGCGTTGCGCCATGCGTAGTCGTGCCTCTTGATAGTTTCCAAAACTCACGCTTTGTTTGTTGTGAGGTGTTCGCACTTTAAGACCTAGTTGCACTCTGGGCAGATTGGCCATGTCTTGTTCAAATACATCTGCAAGTCCGCCCATGCCTTCGGCTTCTTTCCATGATTGATCAAGGCGTAGGCGTTGTATTGGAGCAGGGGCTGGTCGTTCTTGACCGTCTGGCACTGGCATCATGCGCAACACGTCCATAAAACATGTGTCAGGTGTTGAACCTGGGCGCCAGCGATATGTCAGCGATTGTCCAACTCCGGCCCACGGGGCAAATGCTGGGTACAAGTGATACAGATGTGCATCAAGAATTTCGGTATCTGAAACATCGCCAAGATCGATGCCTAATACTGGCGACAAGGCTGACCGAAACGCTTGAGCAACGACCTGACGAGCAGTTTCACCTTCTGGCACCTCAACGGCTCCTCGTGGCGATCGCGCTGAGAAAGCAAAATACGCATCGGCAACTTGTTGTTCACTGATTGGCGCCAGATGCGGACTCTGAATGCCAAAACTATTCACAAAACGCGTGACATAAGGTGAATCGGGCCAGATCGAATACTCACTGTTTGCGTCTCCTGCAAATTCCACAATTTGTGGATGCGTTGCAATCACGTGGTAGCCCTCCCCAAAAGCTTCCATGCACACCTTCCAGTTTGCAGGCACTTCTTTGACGGCGTGAAATGCTTTGTAACGATTTTCAATTCCGAAACTGATGCTGAAATGTTCGATCATCTTGTGTGCGACTTTTTCAAATGACTCTGCAGTGGGATCGAGATTGACAAAGACAAACCCACCCCAAGTGGCAACTTGCGCTTGCGGCAAGCACGAGTTTGGTTGCTGCCACACATGCGGAAAATCCCACTCAGCCGGCAGTTCAATTAAATTACCGTCGAGATCCCATTTCCAGCCGTGAAACGGACAGCGAAACGATGCGACTCGGCCATCATCTACGCGCAACTTTGTTCCGCGGTGCAAGCACGAGTTGTAATACGCCTTGAGTTCTCCGCTCTTAGTGCGAGTCACGATCACAGATTGATCAGCAACGTCATACACCACGTGATCACCCGGTTCTAATACTTCATCAACAGTGCAAGCCATCTGCCATGTCTGTGTCCACATGTACTCGTTTTCAAGCGCCGCATACTGCGCTGACGTATAACGCGTCTTTGGAACATCCGCCATTCCTTGGGCAACATACGAATGATCAAGTAACGCAGGAGGCACCACCCGAGTCTCGGCGGCGTGCAGGTCTTGCACGCTTGGACCGTGACTGCGAATGCTTCCAATTGCTGGCTCTGTTGTGGTCATTGATTCCCCTTAAGACACAGTTTCATCAAATAGTTTGCGAGCAGTGCCATAGTCTGCTTTGCCATTAGGTGCACGCGGCGTCACAGCCACAAACACAATCTGTCGTGGCACTTTAAAACTAGACAACTTAGTTTTCGTGAAAGCCACGACGTCATCAGACGTGGGCGCAGTGGTAACACCAACAGATAGTGACGCAACACCGACCACGCGTTGTCCAAAGCGTTCATCTGGAATACCAAAGATCAGACAGTCAGCAATATCAGCATGTGTTTTGACGGCTTCTTCGACTTCTTCAGGAAACACCTTTTC
>JAEMRC010000022.1:13546-20656 GCA_016463545.1 Ilumatobacteraceae bacterium | reverse complement strand
TGTTTGATCTCCGCTGAAAACATTGCACCTGTCGAAACGATTGTGCCCACAGAACTTGTGTCATAGGGAGTTCCAGAAGCGGCGCGTTCTTGTAATGCTTGCACCATCGGACGTGCAAATGCATCGCCAACAATTACAAGTGAGGTCACCCCATTTTTTTCAACCGTCTGAAACATCTCATGCGCATCAAACGAACGACCCTCTGACAACACGACTTTGCCCCCCATCAGATGCGGTAAGAGCGCTCCTAGCCACACGCCTGTTCCGTGCATCAATGGGCATCCAGGCATTGCGACAGGTTGACCAACAGCAGCATGCATACCTTTGGCAGTCTGCACAATTTCCTCGACAGATGTAAATGGTGCACGACCCATTGGCGTGGAATAAAAAGCGAGAAAACCCTCTGTGAAAATTCCGAGCGAATACATCACGCCTTTAGGCATTCCGGTAGTGCCACCCGTGTACAACATGTACAAATCATCACGAGCACGAACCTGTCGAGGTGCCGGCTGATGATCTGCTAACACTTTCTGCCACGACACTGCACCAGTGACTTGCGCAGAAGGTCCATCAAGCACCTCAATAAGTAATTTCAGTTTGGGTAGTCGATCTCGCACTCGTGCGATGCGGTCGCCAAGACTGGAATGAAAGACCACTGCTTCGCAATCTGCGTTGTCGAGCAAGTACAACAACTCGTCATCGAGATACCGATAGTTCACATTGACTGGCGTAGCGCGCAACTTGAACCCTGCATATTGCGTCGTCAAATATTCAGGACAGTTATACATGAACATCCCGATTTTGGATTCAAGCCCCAATCCGTGCGCCGCAAAGGCCCCCGCAAGTCGTGCAGCCTGATCGTCATACTGAGCCCAGGTCACCGCATTGTCTCCTTGAACAATGGCAGTTACTGCTGGTAACTCATCCGCAAAGGCCTCAAAAATATCGGCAAACGTCAACATGTCTTCTACCCCCTTGCCTCATAGGGTAGGCGAAGAGACGCTCAGACTGAAATTGGACCATTCAGCGCCTAGCCCTCAAACCCTTGCCACGAGGTGCTCCCGCTTGGGTAATAGACAAAAGTAACCCGACGGTCAATAATAGAGAGATGACCGTCGTTGAACCTCGTCCCGCCCGATCCCCTGGAGTGACCTATCAAGAACTCCTCGATGCCGACACGCATCCGGTGCCAGAGGTCTTGCGAAGAGAATCTCCGAAGTTTCTTGGCAGCACCGACATCCCAATCGATCGATACATCTCGCGTGAATGGCACGAACTAGAAAAAACACGACTCTGGAAAAGAGTGTGGCAGTTTGCATGTCGTGAAGAACATATTCCGAATCCTGGTGACTACACCGTCTATGAAATCACCAACATGTCTTTCATCATCACACGCACTCCTGATGGCACAATCAAGGCATATCCAAATGCTTGTCTACATCGTGGCCGACAATTGAAAGAATTTGATGGCAACTGCTCAGAACTCCGTTGCCCATTCCACGGATTTGCCTGGACACTTGATGGAGAACTCAAAGACGTTCCAGCGCAGTGGGATTTTCCGCACGTCACTGAACGCAAAGATGACGACTTTCATTTACCTGAATGCGCCGTTGGCACATGGGCAGGATTTGTTTTTATCAATCCTGATGCCAATGCAGCGCCATTTGGCGATTTCATTAAAGGACTAGCAGAGCACTTTGAAGTATGGCAAATGGAAAATCGATACGTCGAAGCCCATGTCACCAAAATAATTCATGCCAACTGGAAAGTTGCTCAAGAGGCATTCTGTGAGGCGTACCATGTCAATGCAACACATCCACAAATTTTGCCCTACCTCGGAGACACCAACTCTCAAATAGATGTTTGGGATAATTTCTCCCGAGTAATTACTGCCGGATTGACTCCGAGTCCATTGCTCTGGTACGAGGTCAGCGAGGACGACATGTTGCGCTCAATGCTTGACGTGCGAGTCGATCAAGACAACCCGATTTCTGTTCCTGTCGGTATGACTGCTCGCGCAGTTGGCGCCGCATCAGGCCGCGAACGTTGGCGTCCAATTGTTGGAGATCATGTCGACCAAATGAGCGACGCAGAAATGATGGACAGCATCGACTACACATTGTTTCCTAACTTTCATCCATGGGGTGCGTTCAACCGCATTGTGTATCGCTTCCGACCAAATGGCGACGACCACCGCTCGGCAATCATGGAGGTTTTGTTTATGTCTCCTTTCAAGGGAGACAAACCTGCGCCTGCAAAAATCACTGCGCTCAGTGCGACTCAATCTTGGACGGAGGCTCCAGAACTGGGCATGCTGGCCAAGGTATTTGATCAAGATGTTTTCAATATGAGCAAAGTGCAATTAGGGCTCGAAACGACGTTCAAACCCGGAATCACGCTGGCTAATTATCAGGAGTCCAAGGTGCGTTGGCTTCACCAAATGTTGGGTGAATACATCGGCAACGACAATCTTGGGGGCATGTGATGCACGGAATCATTCATCCATTTTCTCAAGCACTCTACGAACAAGACGGAAAAGGAAATATTCGCGTCTCTACTGATGGCAAATGGGGACTGTTTACTCTTGGTGGACGACACATCGAAGGCGAAATCCGTGAATGCGACCCGCAGTTATGTGGCTGGGTCGGCGGACCACAAGTCACAAATCACCGCGTCCCAAGCGCACCCACTCCGTCTTCTCCTGCGTGAGCAAGATCCGCCAATCGACCATTGATGTTCAGGTCGTAACAGGCGGCCATCCGTTCGTCGAAAAACAATTCTTCGCCATATTTGATGACATCACCGGAATCAACTGGTCCCGTGCCACAACTCCATCTACCGGACATGACGTTGTTGTTTTTTACGACATGCCCGGCTTGCAATTCACAGGTGGCGACCCGCCCGTTACGTTTCCTTCTCCAACGACTCAACAACAACAGGTATTTTCCGAACTACAAGATGCTGGCACTGGACTTGTGTTCATGCATCACTCAGTGGCAAGTTGGCCGGCATGGGAAGGCTTCGCCGAACTCATCGGCGGACGATTTCATTACCAACCTGCGCAGTTACGCGGTGTGGATTACCCAGACTCGGGATATGTGTTTGATACCGAGCACACAATCGAAGTACTAGACCCCCACCACCCAATCTGCGATGGTCTGTCTCCTACTTTCACTCTCACAGACGAGCTGTACTGCTTTCCGGTTTTTGTAGACGACGTGGTTCCACTCATGCGCACAACATTTCCGACCCATGATGCAACGCAATTCTTTTCTGCCGACCTAGCGATTCGTGGTCAACGTAACAGCAATGACGGCTGGTCGCACCCTGCTGGCAGCAACCTCGTTGCGTGGATTAAAAATGCCCAAAACTCACCACTTGCATATCTGCAATTCGGAGACGGACCAGTGACATATGCCGATCCAATTTTTCGACAAATACTGAGTAATGCAATTCAGTGGGCCGCATCTAGCGATGCTCGTCAATGGGCGCTGTCACGCGTGCGGGAGTGGTGATCTCAGCAGATCACCCGTCATCACCATTTTAATGGCTTCAATCGCTTGCTTGTGTTGAGCGTTGTCGCCAGACACTGCATCTGTTAAACCCACCAAGACTGTAAGCAGGAATGCCAGGGCAAATGATCGTTGCTGTTCATCAATTTCGCCAGTTTTGACTCCGACGTCAATCAGCCTCGTAAAAAAAACTTCGCGCTGTGTGCTGCGCGGCGAGAGGGCCACGGCCATCTCGGGATGGCGTTGTGCGTCGACTCGCACGGCGCCGATAAATCGAGCAACTGACGGGTCATTTTCGTTCATGTCGTGGGCTACTTCGAGTACCGCAAGAAACATCTCCGTAAACGTTTCAAGATTCATGGTCGCATTCGAAAAACTCTCATACACACCCGCCTGCACGTCCTCATGCACAGCCAAATACAGATCCAACTTGGAGCCAAAATAGTGATACAACGCACCCGAGGTAATGCCAGCAGCGGACGCAATATCTCGATTTGTGGCGACCTCGTAGCCGTGCACAGAAAACATCTCACGCGCAATATCTAAAATTCGACGCTTCGTGTCTCCAGAATCTGTCGCTGGGGGGCGACCCAACCGTTTTTCAACCACTTTTCGCCCCGCGTTCATCTTTTAAGTATCACCGAGTGTCGCGCCGTTAGCCGTATTGGCTCTCAAAAGCCTTATGGGCGTCCAATTCTCATACTGATCGGTTGGTCAATTACGATGGGAATGTGAGCGCCACCCCGTCCCCCATCTCCGTCGAGCAATTCGCATCCGATGCCCGCGCATGGCTTGAAGCCAACGCAACATATCGAACCGGAGGCAACGAAGAAAAAGAAATGGTCTGGGGTGAGGGCGAGTTTTCTGTCTCCGTATTTCACTCACTCACCTTTGCCGAAGAAAAAGCCCTGTTGGATCGGATGCAAACGTGGACAATGCTCAAAGCCGAGCGCGGATACCACGCCATCACGTGGCCAATTGAAGACGGTGGCTTAGGCCTCAGTCGCGAACATGCCCGCGCATATGGTCGGATCGAAGCACTTTTTGAAACACCTCAAGGGCACGAAACGCACAGCGTCACGACGCGTCTCATCGCTCCCACAATCAACGTGTACGGAACACCAGAACAAAAGAAACAATTAGTCGGTCATTTTCTTGCATCTCGTGAGTTGGCGTGTCAGTTATTTTCCGAACCTGGAGCAGGCAGCGACTTAGCATCACTTGGTTGTCGCGCAGTGCGTGACGGTGATGAATGGGTCGTCAATGGTCAAAAAGTCTGGAGCTCTGGCGCGCAGTTTTCTGAGTGGGGAGAACTCATCGCGCGAAGCAATATCGATGCACCAAAGCACAAGGGAATGACGGCGTTCATGATTCCGATGAACCTTCCCGGCATTGAAGTACGCCCGATCAAACAAATGAGCGGCGGCACATCTTTCAACGAAGTTTTCTTCAACGATGCTCGAATTCCAGACAGCATGCGACTCGGCCCAGAAGGCGAAGGCTGGAAAGTCGCACTCACGACATTGGGGTTTGAGCGAGATCATTCAGACGGCGGCGGAGGCGGTGGCGGCAGAGTTGGTGGATCATGGCGACAACTCATTGCAACTGCACGAGCACTAGGCGTCACGAACGATGCTGTCACTCGAGACGATCTTGCCAAGGCCTACACACTCTTTCGCATTGAAGGTTTCGTTAATCGTCGAGCCGCAGACCTGCGTCGTGCCGGTGCTCCCGCCGGGCCCGAAGGTTCACTCGGAAAACTCATGTGGACCGGGGGAATGAGTTTTATTTCTGATGTCATCTCCAAGATCCTTGGGGCGTCGTTGATTGCCGACACTGGTGATTGGGGAACATACGCATGGGGAGAACATGTTTTAGGCGCTCCCGGTTATCGCATTGCTGGCGGCTCGGACGAAACTCAGCGCAACATTATTGGTGAACGAGTTCTTGGCTTGCCAGGCGAACCTCGCGTTGACAAGGATCTGCCATGGAAAGACACGAAACGCTAGGAAATTGAGTCTCATGAGAGCACTTGTTGCTGGACTCGCGAATATCTCTATAAACAACACAACAACGACAACAAGGGGGAAATATGGATCTTGGACTTAAAGGAAAAAAAGCACTCGTCACCGGCTCAACAAAAGGAATCGGTCGCGCCATTGTCGAAACATTGCTCGCCGAAGGAGCATCAGTCGCTATTTGTGCACGCAATGCTGAAGAAGTTGCAACAGCAGTTGCTGAACTTTCCAAGAAGGGCAAAGTTGTCGGATCAGCAGTTGATGCTGGTGACCCCGAAGCATTGCGCGCATGGATTGCATCGTCTGCCGAACAACTTGGAGGCATTGACATTTATGTCCATAACACGTCCGGCAAACCAGCACGCAAACTCGAAGGCTGGATCAATAACTTCAACATCGACTTGATGGCACTCGTGCATGGCGTTGATGCTGCAACTGAAGCTCTCTCCAACGGTGGTGGCTCTATTATCAGCATCGGAACAACTGCCACCACTGAGCACTTTGCATCAGGATCCGGAAGCTACAGCGCGCTCAAGTCTGCAGTCACCAACTGGACACTCGGACAAGCCCAAGTGCTTGGCGCCAAAGGTATCCGATGCAATGTTGTCTCACCAGGACCAATCATGGTTGAAGGTGGCGACTGGGCAATGATCAAACAAGCGATGCCTCCTTTCTTTGAGGCAACCGAAAAAGGTCATCCAGGCGGAAGCCTCGGAGACGTCAGCGACGTTGCCAACACCGTGGTGTTTCTTTCGAGCGATCGTGCCAAGCACATCAACGGCGTCAATGTCACTGTTGATGGTGGCTTCTTGAAGCGCATCGACTTCTGAACCACACGTCGTGAGCAACACCACTCCAGGACGTCGAATCGACGTCACCCTCGTAGCAGGAGGCAAGTACCATGATATTGATTTTGCGCGTCGTGAACTGCTGACCTTGCTCGCCGAACACGATGAGTTTCGAGTTCGCGTACAGCCTGACTACGAAGACACTTCCGGCATTGCCGCGTCTCAGATTCTTGTGTCGTATACATGCGATGTTCGACCTTCTGAGCGTGCTCAGCAAGAAATCAGAGCGTGGGTAGAACAGGGTGGACGATGGATCGCGCTTCATGGCACCAATGCGGCTCTCACGCTCGGTGGTCCCAACGGAGTCGAAGCCCCTCGCGTGTTTCCGTTGTGGGCTCAAACGCTTGGAAGCCAATTCATTGCTCATCCCCCAATTCAGCCATACACCGTTGAGGTTTCTGATCACTCTCATTGGCTGGTATCGGGCATCGAGTCATTTGATACAGATGACGAGCTGTATCTGTGTGAATACTCAGATCGGGCGTCATTGACTCCCCTCTTGCACACAACATGGCAAGGCGATGCCAAAGGTTTTGTCCAAGAAGATTGGAACAATTGCGACCCCACTCATCTGGTGATGTACTTGCGTGAACTTGGAGCAGGGTCAATCTTGTACAACACGCTTGGTCATTGTCGAGGCAATTACGACATGGCTCCAGTGCTTGATTATTATCCACGCGTAGAACGATGCTCATGGGAACGACCAGCGTTCTATGAACTACTTCGCAGATC
>JAEMRC010000022.1:10137-13446 GCA_016463545.1 Ilumatobacteraceae bacterium | reverse complement strand
ACAATTTCTACAACTACTTCTAAAACAATAAGGAGCAATTCAATATGGACCTATCACCACCAGTGCAGTTTGACCTGCATCGTCGCATGGTTCGCATTCGCGTTTTTGAAGAAGCCGCCGGTCGACTTGCCGAGGCAAACAAGCTTCCTGGCTTCCTTCATCTTTACGTTGGTGAAGAAGCCGTTGCGGCTGGCGTCTGCGCTGCACTCAACGACGACGATCACATCACTTCAACACATCGTGGTCACGGACATCTCGTTGCCAAAGGTGGCGATTTCAATCGCATGATGGCAGAACTGATGGGTAAATCAACAGGCATGTGCAAGGGCAAGGGTGGCTCGATGCACATCAGTGATCTTTCTCTTGGAATGCTCGGAGCAAATGGCATCGTTGGTGCTGGTTCGCCAATTGCAGTCGGTGCAGCCTTCGCTAATAAATACCGCGGACGCGGTCAAGTTGCAGTTGCATTCTTTGGCGACGGCGCCACCAACATTGGTGCCTTTCATGAAGCAGCCAACATGGCGTGTGCATTACATCTGCCCATTGTGTTTGCCTGCGAAAACAATGAGTACGGTGAATTCACACCGCGCAGTGCAACCATGGCGATCACTGACATCGTTGATCGTGCTGCTGGCTACGGAATGCCTGGTGTGATTATTGATGGCATGGATGTTGTAGCAGTACACGAAGCCACGCTTGAGGCAGTTGCTCGCGCTCGCGCAGGTGGTGGTCCTTCATTAATTGAAGCGAAAACGTATCGTTTCTACAATCACCACGGCATCCAGAACCTTGGACTCAAGTATCGCCCTGATGACGAAGTTGCTCGGTGGAAAGAACGCGATCCAATCTTTACATTCGAAGATCGTATGATCGAAAACGGCACCATGACTCGTGATCGAGTCGACGAGATATGGGCCGGACTACGCGGTGAAATTGAGGTTGCTATCAAGTTCGCCGAAGACAGCCCACTCCCTACCCCTGACCAAATCTTGGTTGACGTGTATACCTCAATGACTGGAGCAGCACAATGAGCGATGTTCGCAAACTCACATACGGAGGTGCTTTCAACGAAGCAGTCCGTCAAGCAATGGAAGCTGACGAAAATATCTTTTGTGCTGGTGAAGACATCGGTGCATTCGGTGGCGTCTTTGGTACATACCTTGGCTTGCAAGCAAAATTCGGTGCTCACCGCGTTGTCGATACGCCAATCAGCGAGCAGGCCATCGTTGGTCTTGGCATCGGCGCTGCAGTGACTGGGCTGCGACCCATTGTCGACTTAATGTTCATGGACTTTATTTGTGTTGCTTTTGACCAGATCGTCAACCAAGCAGCAAAACTAAAATACATGTTTGGTGGCGAAGCAACTATGCCACTCACCATTACAACGGGTGGCGGCGCCGGTCTATCGGCGGCTGCACAACACAGTCAATCGCTCGAAGCAATCCTGTGTCATATTCCTGGACTAATGGTGGTGTACCCATCTAATCCATATGACATGAAAGGCTTGATGACTGCGTGTATTCGTGAGAACAACCCCACAATCATGGTCAAGCACAAGCGCCTTCTCGGAATGTCGGCGCATGTTCCTGAAGAAAACTACGAGATTCCACTGGGCAAGGCCAATATCATGCGCGCCGGAACAGACGTCACAGTCATTGCATACGGTCGCATGGCAAACGAGACACTTGTAGCCGCTGAAAAACTTGCTGCAGACGGTATCGAATGTGAAGTCATCGACCCACGTACGTTGCAACCGCTCGACACCGACAGCATCGTGGAGTCTGCGCGCAAAACTCACAAAGTTCTTGTGGTTCATGAAGCAGTTAAATTTGGTGGTCTTGGTGCCGAGATCGCATCGCAAATACATGAACTCGCTTTTGACTATCTTGACGCACCCGTTGCACGCATTGGCGCACCTTTCTCGCCCGTACCATTTAGCCCTGCGCTCGAACAGCACTATCTTCCAGATGCTGCCTCTATTGAGGCTGGCATTCGCAACTTGGTACAACGCAGTTAACACTGCAGAGTCATTACTTCGTGTCAACAGTCGGAATCATTGTTAACCCCAATGCCGGAAAAGATATTCGACGACTCGTCACGCCAGCAACGCATACATCTGATGTCACAAAAATCGGAATCGTTCGTCGCGCCATCGTCGCTGCAGCAGAGTCAGGCGCAAAGCGGATTCTTCTCGTTCCCGACACGCATAATTTGGCTCAACGCGCAGCAGACGGCCTTGACGCACCAGTAGAAGTCCTCGACGAACCTGTCAGCGGATCTCGTCACGAAACAATCGGCGCAGCGCGGCGATTCCGTGCCGAGCAGGCTGGCGCTGTCATTGTTCTGGGCGGAGACGGAACATCGCGTGACGTTGCGGTGGGCTGGCCTGATGCGCCACTCATTGCGATCTCGACTGGCACAAATAATGTTTTCCCAACTGCAATCGACGGCACTTCTGCGGGCGCGGCTGCTGCGTTTGTTGCGCGAGGCATTGTGCCACTCGCCGTTGTTGGCCATCGCAGTAAAAAAGTAGTCGTACACATTGATGATCGCGGCGTGGTTCACGAAGACCTTGCACTCATAGATTTGGCATTTATCGATGCAATGTTTGTGGGTGCGCGCGCCATTTGGGATCCGCTCACGGTACGAGCAGTCGTTGCAGCCGTCGCGACGCCAGCAAGTACCGGACTTTCCAGCATTGCTGGTCGCATTCACCCTGTCGGACGTTTCGAACCTGGTGGCGTGTTTGTGCGACTCGGGCCCGGAGACCGTCATGTGCGAGTGCCACTTGCCCCTGGCGCTTTTACGACGATGCATATCGCCGAAGTACGCCCACTCGCAGATGGCGAGACCATCACAATGAAGGGACAATGTGTCCTGGCTTTTGACGGAGAACGTGAGCGCCCAGTCAGCGCCGATGCGACTGTCACTGCTCATATTGAGTCGACAGGACCGCTCCTAATAGATGTCGATCATGCACTGATTTTGGCTGCTCGCGATAGAATTTTTGACGCTACTAATCACCATCTCACAAAGGATTCTCATGGCTCTTGAGTTCATTATGCCCAAACTTGGTCTCACAATGGAAGAAGGAACCATCCTTGAATGGTTGGTGCAAGATGGTGCATCCATCACGCCTGGCATGCCAGTGCTACGCATCGAAACCGACAAGGTAGAGAGTGACGTCGAAGCAATCGATACGGGTCTCTTGCATCGTGTTGGTGTTGATGGCGAAAGCTATCCGTGCGGAGCAGTGATTGGTTACTTGCTCGCACAAGGCGAAGCGGTTCCGACTCAAACATCTACAAC
>JAEMRC010000022.1:0-10127 GCA_016463545.1 Ilumatobacteraceae bacterium | reverse complement strand
TATGTACGACTCGAGACTCGCAGCAATCGGATGCCAGCAGCACAAGCGGCTGCCCCAGTTGCAGCGCCGACTGCGCAAGCACCAGTGGCTTCGGCTCCTGCCCCAAGCGACGGCCGCATTCTCATATCTCCAAACATTCGTCGCGTCGCGATTGAAAAAGGCATCGACCTCAGCACCATCGTTGGCTCCGGTCCAGATGGACGCATCATGATGGAAGACCTCGAAACAAGTGCACCCAAAGAAATTCGTCGAATGACCGGAATGCGCGGAACAATCGCCAAGCGCATGCATGCGTCGTTGCAAGAGATGGCGCAACTCACTCTGTTCATGGATGCAGACCTCGATGCCGTGATGGCCGACCGTGAATCTCGCCAAGGTGATGCTTCTGTTCCTGGCTTTACTGACTACATCATCGCCGCCGCAGCACGTGCGTTGCGTTTACACCCAATTGCTAATTCTCAGGTCACGGCTGCTGGTATCGAACTACTCACTGACATCAATGTCGGCCTCGCAGTATCGCTTGATGATGGACTCATGGTTCCAGTCGTTCGCAATACTGACAGCCTCAGCCTTGCAGCACTTGCCGTCGAAACAAAGAGACTTGCCGGCGCCGCTCGCAGCGGATCATTGGCTTTGGCTGACCTTGAAGGCGGAACATTTTCGGTGAGTGCGCTCGGCATGTTTGGAGTAGATGGTTTTACTCCTGTGATTAATCCGCCAAACGTAGCGATTCTGGGTGTTGGACGTTTGCGGGACGATCTTGTTCTCGACTCAAGCGGAGCAGTATCTAGCGTCAAGCGACTCACACTGAGCCTGACATGGGATCATCGTGTGTTGGACGGCGCTCCAGCGGCACAGTTCTGTCAATCTATTGTGCAGTTACTTGCCGACCCTGTTGCACTAAACGCAACGCATTAGTTTTATTGGACTAAAATTTTATTGGACTAAGCGTCCTGCGTCGATACCGCGTTCAAAAAGTGCAGGAAGTTCGTCATCTGGGGTCTCAAGTAATGCATCAAACCAACCGTGCACGTACTGTGCGCCACCCTCGTTGCGCCCAAAAATAAACTCTTTCTTGGCACCCGTCTTCACGGTGCGTTGAATCTTCAGTCCAGTTGCATAGTCTTCGTCGCGCACCACCGCTTCGAGAAACGCAATTTGCTTGTCGACCTTTGCGGTGAAGTCAGCAGTTGGTTCTCCAGCGGAAATAAAATCAAGATACGTCACGGACTCATCTGCGTTTGCTCCAGGGAAAATTCGTGCAACCTGATACACCTTTTCTCCGTCAATATCAAACCCCGCAATTGACCCGTGTGGAAAAATACTCCACACTCCCCCAGTGAGCAAGTCATCTGGCCACTCGTCGGTGGGAACTCCTTCTAACTTGCTCCATGGCGCGCGCGGACCAGTGACGCGTTGGTGCGCGCCTACCCGATGAAACACAGCATCAGGTGAGATCTCAGTTCCGAAAGTATTTTTGTGCAGAATCGGCAAATGATAAAAGTCCACGTATCCATCAAATGAAACTTTCCAGTTTGGCCCGACGAGGCGTCGTGAGCCGTAATGATTCATGCCAGCGAAATGACAGAACTCCAACAGTTCGTCATAACCCGCCAAAAACAAATCGATGTCAAGTGTCGCTGTTGGTGACAAAATCACCCAAATCAGTCCAGCCCGCTCTGCGATTGGCAAACTTGTCAGACCCAAACACGAAAAATCCAGTGGACCAAAATCTTCTTGTTTAAAGATTCCGACGAGGTCTCCCTCTTGGTTATATGTCCAGTTGTGATACGGACACGCAAAGCGTCGAGCTGTGCCAGTGCCTTCGTCTACCAACATTGAGCCTCGATGACTGCACATATTGACGAATGCTCGTACTGCTCCGTCAGCCCCTCGAGAAATCAGAACAGGCATTCCGACGACTTCGATCGCTTTATACGAATTTGGTTCTTTTAGTTCTGCTGAGGTTGCAAGCAACAATGGCACTCGCTTGAAGATCATGTCAACTTCTTGTTGCCAGCGCACAGGGTCGAAATAATTTGTCGCCGGAATGCGTGTTTGTGACTCAGTTAAACTTACGGTGCCAGCTTTATTGTGGGCCATTGTGGCTTGCGCCATTGCAACAAGTTTTTCTCGACTCAACTTTTTACCTCACTCACGTAGAAACAGAAACTGCGGCACTCTTGGCAAGTTTAGCGTTTTGTCTCTTGAGACGAACTGCCCCAGATTGAGCACGCATTGCTCCGGCTATTCCCTCAGGATTCATGATTGCCGTCACAATGAGCAGAACTCCCCCGATGAAGGCTTCCCATGTCCCAAAAGAACCAATCAGTTCATTCATCGCAAAGAACGACACACCTGACGCCGCCACGATACCCGCCGCAACTGCGCCACTCACGCTGGTGATTCCGCCCAAATACGCAAAAGATAACGCCGTGAGCGAAGCCATGGTTCCGTATGACAGGTCTGACACTGATCCAAATCGATAGGCAATCAATGTGCCCCCGACTCCGGCAATGAACGATGAAAAAGCAAAGAGCATTAATTTGACGCGTGCAACATTGATGCCAACAGCAGCAGCAGCACGTTCGTTACCGCGCACAGCAAGCATCACGCGCCCAGAGCCGCTGCGACGCACGTTTGCAACAGTGATACACATCAGCACCAAAACAATCACCAAGAACACTCCAAATACTGGTCGCGAGGTTTTTGTCCCAAGCACGAGTCCAAAATCCCACGGGCCAAGAGACGGGTTCGGAACCTTTGCACCACCTGTTTTGATGTCACCAATGACTGCCGGATTCTTGAACACAAACTCAGCGATGGTCACTCCGCCTGCCAATGTGACAATTGCTAAATTTGTACCTCTCACACGTAATGCGGGTAATCCCACCAACATGCCAAATAACATTGCACCTAATGCCGATAGCACTGGCGCAATTGGCAAAGGCACTCCGTAGCGCATCGCCAAATTAGATAACGCGAATCCTCCGATACCTGCAAAGGCGATCTGAGAGAGCGAGGTTTGTCCGCCAAAACCAGTGAGCACCACCAAGGACAACGCCAGCACTGCGCCAATCACCGTTGTCATAATTGCTGCGCGCCACAATGGACCGAATAAAAATAGTCCGAGTATCGCCATCGCCGTGGGAATCAGAACTGAGTACGGCGTGATCTTGGAAGGTGGCACAGACGGCAGTTTCCATGAATTAACGGCACCCCGATCTGGGAGACGTTCTCCGAGTATCACCATGGTTGCAATAATTACGAGAAATGGGAGTCCCTCGCGCGCACCATACTCAGGGAACCAACTCAAATCGTTTTGTAGTTTTGTAAAAACTGACTGCACGAGACCGATTGCCATTCCGGCAAATACTGTCGGCCAAAAGAACTGAAATTTTCCGATAAGAGCTGCACCAAGGGCAGGAATCAGAAAACCGAACGTCAACACAGTTGGGTTGAGTTGAATCATCGGAGCAGCCAAAATAGCGACAAACGAACTCACCACAGAAGCAATGACCCAACCTAAGCCCGCCAGAAAATCTGGTGAGTAGCCGAGCAATACAGCACCCTTTTCATTTTCTGCAGATGCCTTCGTCGCCAACCCGATGCGAAGATATTTTCCGAATGCCCACAAAATGGCCGTCAGAACAAGAACAATCGCTCCGAGCCAAAGACCATCGCGTTGCACTGTCAAATTGCGCGTGATAGTGAATGATTCACGCGGCAAAATTGCCGGAACACGAATTGCTGTCATTTCTTCAAAGCGCTGCTCAACAAGTGAAATGAAAATGATCACTAGACCGACACTGGCAACAACTTTTGCCAAAGCTGGTGCTTGGCGCAAAGGTTTAAATACCAGCGCATACACCAACAAACCCATAACAGCAGCCGTTAGTAGTGCAAGCAACATTGACCATCTATAACCAACGTCATGTCCAAAGTGATATCTGCCAGGCAGACCTGGAATGGGAAACGGATACGCCCCATTGCGCAGGTCTGCATAGACATAGGCACTCCACATCGCCATTGCGCCAGCCGCAAAATTAACAACGCCGGAGCCTTGATATGTAACAACTAAGCCGAGCCCAAGCGCGGCAATAATTGCGCCAGCTCCGCTGCCGAGCAAGAGATAAAAGAGATAATCAGTCATCTGATGACATCGGCAGCAAAGAACTGCTTATGGCAAATATGGTGTGCTGTCGACAAGATCGACGCCTTCTAGTTTTCCGAGTTTGCCTGCTCCCTTGTATTCCAACATTGGGAATGAGAACGAACACACTGCTGGATACTTTGGCGCAGCTCCACAGTCAATTGGCTGGATTCCGCCAAACAAGAAGAGACCCTTTGTTGTCTTCAAGTACGAATACAACGATGCTCCAGTCACTTCTGTTCCGGCTGCTTGCATCTGGTTGGCATAATCCACCAATGACATGATCTGCAAGTATCCAAGTCCACCAAGTCCAAGACTTGCTCCGGTGATTTCTTCTGCCGGAACATTCATTATGGGCTGAAGTATTTCGCGCAGAATTGCTCGCTCCGGAGTGTCTTTGTCTTCTGATGCTCCAGCAAACACCCAACCCATGGCGTCTTCTCCGACAGCATCAAGAACATCTTTGTCTGCACAAATTGATGTCGTGATGACCGGGATTGTGATGCCAAGTGATGCACGTCCGCGCATTGTTCCGATACAACCAGCATCGGCATACAAAGACACGAGCAAGTCAGGATTATCTTTTGCCGCTTCGCGCATCAAACCCTGATACCCAGCATCTGTTTCGTTGTCACCACCCTTGACTGCTTTGTACTTAATTCCGGCCACATCAAGAGCCGCAATCAAAGACGCTGCTGTTGAGTTTGCTCCTGCGTTATCAGATTGAACAATGCCAATTGTCTTGGCCTTGAAGTGATCTTTGGCGAGAGCAGCAAATGCGCCCATCGTTGTGGCATTGCCGCCAGTCAAGAACAACGCATCAGCGGTGTAGTCAGGTGTCAAGATCGGCAATACGCCAATTACGGGGACATTGGCAGCGCCATATGTCTTGTAATCAGGGAAGAGATCGAGTCCCAGCAGAACCAACTCAACACCTTTACCAATCAGTTCTTGCGCACAGACCTGTGATGTCTCAGGCGAGCCCTTGGCAACACATGTCTCAAGTTTCATTGGACGATTGCCCATGCCACCATGAAGATTTAAGTAATCAACTGTTGCAGACATAAACCGACGAATGTCAGGGAAGTCAAGTCCAGGTGTTCCTTCGGTATTGACAAGACCGATTTTCATCTCAACTCCGGTCGGAGCATCTGATGCTGGGACAGTCGTGTCTGTTGCCACAGCAGCAGTTGTATCTGTTGCTGCAGTAGCAGTTGTATCGCTGCTGTCCTCGCTATCACTTGACCCACCGCATGCTGCAAATGTGAGACTTGCTACTGCTAGCAGGGCCATCACATGCACTCCACGATGCACCTTTCGTACCGATGATCCATATACCTGACCCATAATTCCCCCTTATGTTATGTGTCGCAGATGCGACGGTATTTTTGTAACCGTATTAATTAATCAGCGACCGCTGCTGGCACCCAACTCCCATGGAACCCAAATGGTACACGAGGTAATTGCACCGTCGCGACGGGCTCTGCGCTCATCGTGGACGCATCAAAAATAACGAACTCACTGTCATCAGTTGCAGCGTTATACACATACGTCATCAGATAGCCGTCGTCCTCAGCCTTACCGTTTTCTGCTGGAACAAAGACTGATTCGCCAGGGACACGTCCGTGTCCAAGTTCGATAGATGTTCGCGCCCCGGTCTGGCGATCGTATTTGAGGATTGCACCAGCGGTGACATCTCCAAATCCTTCTTGGCCAGCACCCATGAGGTAACCAAAACGGTGTGGCTTACCGATCACTGAGTCTGCAACTCGCGGGAATTCTCCTGAGCGGTCATCAACTTGTTCTTCGGCTACTTTTCCGGTCGTGGTGTTGATTGTCCAGCGATACATGTATGGATTCGGGAAATCCATATCGTTGCCGCGCCAAATGTGATCAAAGCGCGCTACATCAAGGATGATCTTGTCGCCATCTTCGTAACTGTTCATTACATGGAACACGTAGCACGGGTTGATGTCGTACCACTTGACTTGTGAGTCATTGCCGTTGCGCGGCATGACGCCCAACCGTGCAGGATACGTCTCGCTCCATTCGATGGGCATTTTGCCTTCAAGTGCAAGATTGAGATTGAACACTGCAGGCAAGTCCATGAAGATTGCATAGTTTTCAGTGATCGTAAAGTCGTGCATCATTGTTGGTCCACCAACCGTGATCGGTTCTACTTGCACAAGTTCACCTTGAGGCGACACCCGCAAGTACGTCAGATACGGATCAAACGGTGAGTATCCGAATGCCAAAAGCTCCCCTGTTGTTGGGCAGATCTTTGGATGCGCAGTAAACGCACCCTTGAGCATTCCGCCGAAGTCAGTTGATCCAACTGTTTCAAGATTGCCGTCCAACACATAGGGAAAGTGTCCTTCTTCGAGAGCCAAAATGCGACCAGCGTGTCCGACCACATGAGTATTTGCTTTTGATGACGACATATCGAGCGTGACATTTGGATCCAAAATATCAAGATCGTGATTAGCCATAAATGGTGTCTGCACATAGCGATTTCGATACCACTGGGCTTGTCCGCCTTGCAACCGCACACCATGGATCATTCCGTCCCCAAAGAAAGGGTGGTCGCTCATTCCGGTCACTGGGTTTGCACCGTTGCGCAAGTATCGACCATCGAGTTCTGCAGGAATTGCTCCGCGAACAGTGAGCTGCGTAATCGTTCGCTCTTCTTTGACGGGGGCACCGTTGCCACGCAAGTGGATTGGAAGATCTTCGGTGAGTGACATGTTGTTCTCCTTAATTAGATTTGTGTGCTGTGAAATTAGTATTACTGAACGACTTCGGGCGAACGTTGCCACATCAGCGAGGCATCGAAACTTAAAGAATAATCAGGAGTAAATTCAAGAATCACCCGATGTGGAGAGTCAAGAAACTTTTGAAACTCTGCTGCTGCTTTTGGATTATCTGAGCGCAGTCGATTGGAGAATTCGGGGTAGAACCAGTCTTTTGTCTCGCGATCATTGCGCACGATGCAGTCGCCTTTGTATGTCACTGTTTTTCCACCACCCATTTTTGAGCCAGTGCTATTGATGCAAATCGAAGCGCGCTTGAAACGGCGCAGTGCCGGCACTCGAGCACGTGCCTCAGCACACGTGAGCCACAACTTGCCATTCTTGGGCAGATACGACATCACCACTCCAAAGGGCTCGCCCGCTTTATTGGCCCACATAAAAACGCATTCCCCCAATGATTCCACCAACTTTTTTTCAAGTTCTGGGGTCAAGGCACATTCGGTGAGATCTTCGTAACTATCGGACATGTGACGACAGTAACACCTTTTAAAAGGTCCCGTCTACCCCGAGTAAGTTACTCAGGGATTAGACGTTGCCTAGGCCAGGGGCCAGCAATTGAGCCATTTGTGACGCAACTTGAGCGGCTGAGTCATCGTCTTGGGTAATCCACCACAGTGAGACCATCTGCAACATGCCAACGATTCCGTAGGCCCACGGCACTGCGACTGACGGATCAAGTCCTTGAGAAACCCGCCACTTTGCCAACGCATCAGCCATTGGCATGGCCGATCTTTGTGCCAAATACAAACGACTGACTGCGGTTTGTTCGGTTGATCCGCTCGTGACATATAAAAACAATTCACGATTCTCTGCCACGGTAGTAAGACTCGTCTCGATGAGGGTTGCTAGATCCCCACGGTCATTTGCCCCCGAGATCGAATGAGCGGCAGCGACCACCATTCGGTCCGCCAATCTTTCAGCAAGGGCATTGGCAAGTTCTGCTCGACCGCCCACACGGTCATAAACAATGGGCTTGGTCACTCCGGCTTCTTGAGCCACGGCATCTAACGAGGCTCCTGCTCCGTCTCGACGAATCACAGTCTCGGCAGCATTTAAAATGTCTTCCCGATCAACAACTCGGGTGCCTCCTAATGGGCGACCAGGACTTCGAGTTGGTTTTATCACGCTCATACTGTCATGCTTACTAGCAGTAATTTAAAAACACAAGCAGAACTCGGGGAAACATGGGAAATTTATTTGATCTTTCGGACGATGTTGCAGTCGTCACTGGTGCAGGGCGCGGAATCGGCGAAGGAATCGCCACCACACTTGCTGACGCTGGCGCAGCAGTCGTCTGTGCCGCACGACGTGGTGATGAAATCGAGCGCGTTGCAGCAGGCATTCGCGCACGCGGTGGACGTGCCATCGCAGTCACAACAGATGTCACCAATGACGACGCAGTCGAGGCACTCGCCCAAGCAGCACTTTCAGAATTTGGCCATCTTGATATCTGGATTAATAACGCAGGTGGCTCACCTATCCAGACCCCGCTCACACAACTCGACCGCAAAGAGTGGGACGCAACAATTCTTCTCAACCTGACAGCGTTGTGGGTGTGCACCAACACTGCAGCACGTCACATGCGAGACGGTGGTCGAATTGTCAATATCTCATCACGCGCAGCAGTGAGCACAGTAATGGGCAGCGGTCACTACTCCGCCGCCAAAGCAGGCGTTAACTCACTCACGCAAACATTCGCCAAAGAACTCGGGCCCCGCATTCGTGTGAACTGCATCATGCCCGGCGCAGTTCCGACCGAAATCATGATGACGGCGATGAAACTTGAAGAGAACGATCTTCCAGCACTCGAAAAGCGCCTCCGCTTACCTATGCGTCGTCTCGGAACACCAGATGACCTTGGTCAAGCAGTGTTGTATTTTGTGTCTCCTGCTTCAAGTTGGGTCACTGCTCAAATTCTTTCTGTTGATGGTGGCATGTAATGCAAAACCGCAAGGTGACGCTGATTCGTCGTCCAACGGGTGACCCCGTTGAAACTGACTTTTCTATCGTCGATGAAGATGTTGCACCACTCGAAGCTGGTCAAGTACTCGTCAAAGTTGAGACTCTTTCAATCGACGCATTTATTCGCACCACGTTCAATGAAGTGAGTTTTCATCAAGGCTCAAAAATCGGAAACATCGTTCCGGCCCTCGGAATAGGTGTTGTACTCGAGAGTCGTGACGACGGATTCAGCGCGGGTGATTACGTTTTTGGAGCGCTGTGTTCGCAAAGCATCGCTTGCATGCCAGGGCCTGCCTTGCGTCGACTTGATGTCAGTGTTGTGCCACCAAATAGTTACGTCGGTGTTTTGGGTCTCACCACTGGAATGACTTCATATTTTGGAATTGTTGATGTCGGCGCCGTCAAAAAAGGCGACACCGTTGTCGTCTCTGGCGCAGCCGGTGCAGTTGGCTCACTCGCCGGACAAATCGCCAGACTCTCTGGCGCATCACGTGTTATCGGAATCGCAGGCGGCCCTCATAAAACAGCGTTCCTTGTTGACGAACTGGGCTTTGATGCAGCAATTGATTACAAAAATGAAAATGTTGAGACTCGTCTTGGCGAATTAGCCCCAAATGGCGTTGACGTGTTTTATGACAATGTCGGTGGCGACACTCTGGACGCTGTTCTCATGCACATTAAAGACGGCACACGTGTCGTGATCTGCGGTGCAATCTCACAGTACCAAGACATGGACAATGTTCGCGGCCCAAAGAATTACCTCAAGTTGGCAGAACGCCACGCCACGATGGCAGGGTTTGCTGTTTTTCATTTTGCCGAGCACTACGAACGTGCTGAGAAACAACTCACTCAATGGCTAGCAAGTGGCCAACTCATTATGCGCGAACACATCGAACAAGGCATCGACAGGTTCCCCGCTGCACTCAACATCTTGCAAAATGGCGGCCATCACGGAAAACTTCTCGTTCGTGTGGCCCAATAACACGTTTACACACAACGGTTACGTTTCGATCAGATATTCATCCGTTTTTATGCTCATCGAACCATCGGCGAGCGGCTGACAAAATCTGCGGCTCGGTAAGAGACTTTACGTTTACATCCAGTGCACCAACTACTTTTTTTGCGGTCGCTGGGTAGTGACGCTCAAGATACTGAATAATCTGCACCATCGAATTTGATTTTCCCTTGCCATGTCCGACAAG
>JAEMRC010000100.1:1165-6676 GCA_016463545.1 Ilumatobacteraceae bacterium | reverse complement strand
CCAGACGTGACACGTGCCATCAGATCTTTTTGATTCGCTGTTTGGATGGGATCTGCTGGATGATTTGGAAATGAGCCATCAAGTTCTGGATACATCACTTCAATGTCCATCATTGGCAAACGTTCAAAAACCACTGGGACAATCAGCCCACCCATGCCATTTGCTGTGTCGGCGACAACACGCATGGGGCGCAATGCAGTCGTATCGACAAAAGACACAACGTGGTCAGCAAATGCAGCCAACAGATCTTGTGATCTCATCGAACCCGGCGTCGTCGCATTTCGTGGTGCATGACCTGTCATCACGGCACGTGCTATCTCTTTTATTTCTCCGAGTCCGGTGTCTGCTCCAACAGGTCGAGCACCAGACAAACAGAATTTGATTCCGTTGTATTCAGCCGGATTATGGGATGCCGTAAACATCGCACCAGGTGCATCGAGCCGTCCAGCAGCAAAATATAAAAGGTCTGTACTGGCAAGACCAAGATTGACAATGTCGACGCCACATGACATTGCTCCTTCAGAAAAAGCATGTGCGAGAGATTCACCGGTAGCGCGCATATCGCGTGCCACAAGCACTCTGCTTGCCCGCGTAAAGGTTGCAAAACCTACTCCGAGCGCAAACGCGACTTCTTCATTGAATTGATCAGGGGTGGTTCCGCGGATGTCGTACGCCTTGATGATCGCATCAAGAACACTTGGGTCTGTTTGTGACATGCGAGACAACACTAGTCGCGAGGGGGCATGGCCACCCCGTAGCGCAGTGGCCTGCGGACAAAAAAGACAACCAAGCCGATACCGATGAATGTCAATAAATACGCCAACTTGTCGGTTCCTGAGGAGTCATAGGTGATGCGAACATTATTTTCTGTCGGAATAACAACCATCATGTTGGGCGCTGCACGCATAGGTGCAGATGCACCGTGCGACTTCCAGTTGGGGTAGTAGCTCACCCGTACTAACACTGGTACACCGATTTTGTCTACATGAAATGAAATCGCTTCATCGTCAATTTTTATGTCGGTGACAGTCGCTGGCTCTACTGAGACAGGTACAATCTTGGTGTCATCAACAGGAACAACTATGTCAATGAGACGACTAGGTTCGCCGCTCTCCCCTTGTCTGCGTTCGAGATCTGGCTCAACCTCAATGTGTTGCCATGATGCAGGACCGCTCGCCACCGGAAGAGCATCCCATTCATCGGTGTGTTGAAAATACGACATACCAAGTTCGAGCCAACGCTCTCGCTGGTCTCCTGTGCGCTTGGCAACCACAACCGGTTGGGTTGAAAGAGGCACGACGAGTTGCGTATTTGCAACTTCAAAAACATGCCATGCTCCAGACACGCCAACTTGGGTCAGATCTGGTCGAGTCTTTGCCTGTGCTAGCGCCTCGGGAGTGAAAACCATGAGATACCTCACGCCAAGTTGCTGCAAGTATGCAACTCCTTTTGCTGCGACGTTGTTGTCATAACGCAGTTCACGTACGGGATTACTGCTCTGTTTTGAAACTGCTGCTGCGGTGACGAAATGATACGGCGTGGTCCCGGACGCTTCAAAAAATAAACCCTCCATTGAAGCGATGCATCCTTTTGTCCAGAATGGCAACAACATCAATCCCATCGTGGTTCCGTACTTATTTAGTTCACCATTGTTCTCCCACACGGCACGTCCACAACCGTGCGCCGGATCATCACCGAGCTTGAGCATCGTTTGTACAACGCCGTGATATTCACCGTACGAGGATTTGCCCTCATACCCCTGAAAATTCCAGCGTGCCCATCCGTCAGAAAATCCACGGCTTGCCGGTACTTGAATTGGACCCCATGCATATTTTGTTTTCGAGCCAGACGTCACGAAGCGTCCGCCTGGAAGTTGTTGATATCGAAATCCCAGCACAACAAGAGCAAAGAGAGTGACCAACCACAACACTCGCGTGGATGAATTCATTCCTATCTCAAGAGACGGCCGTCTCACTTCTGGCGCGTCTTCGTTTTCTGCATCGAATTCTGATCTAGCGATCGCTGTTCGTGCATACCGTTGCAGTCGCACAAACCTGAACAAAAACACACACACCTCGTACGCACCCATGACGGCCAACATGTATCTCAACACATAAACAAACGGCAACAAGCGAGGGTTCCACAGGAGCCCAATCACAGGGAGGCTCTGCTGGGCAACTTTTACTCCGATCATCAAGATGATGCTGTACACGCCCATCCAGATGCCAATGAATCGGCGCTGTTTGATGGACGCCACAAATGCCACTATTGATAAACCAACAAGCAAGATGTTCCACGCAGGCACGAACGGAAAGAGCATCTTCCAGAGAGAATCATTGCCACCGCTTGGCCTAGGTTCATATTTCATGTCGGTCATTACTGAATGGCCGCCCAAGAATGGCACTACCCAAAATGCTGACAGCAACAACGCTGTTGAGATTGTCGTGATGCCATAACGCAAACGTTGCCGATCAAGGCGCAGCAGAAGCATGAGCCCGACTCCCAAAAATACAAAAATCAAAACGATTCCGTGGCAAAGAGCACTCAGCGAAATTGCCACCGCAGCAACGCTGCGATACTTGCCATCATCAAGCCCTCGCGCAAATAAACCAAATGCTAAAAATGCGAGTGCAAAGGCGATTGAGAAAGAAAATTCACCAGCCATCGTTGACGCGATATTGCCGCCATAGATAGTGAAGCTTTCGTCGTACAAAAAGAGCACAGCCGCCACGGCAAATAGTTCTGGTATCGGATACGCCAGACGGGCAAACTTGCCCATCGCCCACGCACAAAGCGGAAGAGTCACAATTCCTAGAACAACGATTATTTTAAAAGCAATGCCGTATGGAAAAATTAAGTCCAGCAACACGATCATCAATGCAGGAACAACCATATAAAAGCGATACGTCGGTAGTCCGGCGTACCAATCCATGCTCCAGCCCGTGATCCGCCAATGCGGAAGAAGTACATCGCGCAAGTAGGCCGGACCCCAGACATGCGCTCCCATGTCGCCGCCCGTGGGCGTGTTATTTTTCAAAATAAGTTCAGGATGAACTGTTGAGAGCAACATCAACACAGCACCGACAATGATTGCGGTAGTGGTCACTGATTTCAGCATCAATGCAGAATCTTTTCTCTGCAGATCTACTGCCTCCGCGGCAGTCTGTTGTGCAATTTCAATTGCATCATTGTCTTGAGAATTCATGAGTTCCTTATGTCAATGCCAACAAAACTAACCCAGTGGCGTTAAATGCCGCATGAGTCACCATACACATTCCAAGTCTGCCAGTCCGCTCACGCATAAAGCCAAGCACAAGAGCAAAAGCAAATAAGCCAGGAATCTCCACGGGCGACATATGGATGACGGCAAAAAATACTGCAACACTGAGCAATGCAAGTCGTGGTTGAATTCGCCGTGCAAGACTTCCTTGCAAAAGACCTCGATATGTCAGCTCTTCAATAAATGGTGCGCCAATCACCACCACGAGAGCCAGAACTACAATCCAACCTGCGTGTGCGGCATCAGTCAATTCGCGAGCACGCTGTTCGATCTTGTCGCTCGAAAATTCTTCTGGAAACCATTGCGTGAAGGGCCATGTCACTGCTGTCACGAGGAGCAATTGACTCGCAATTCCAGCCGGAACTCCCCATGCATCACTCTTTGAAAAAGTAATACCGAAATCAACTCGCAGATCACCGAGTCCATAACGCTGGCCAAGAAATTGCACTCCCGCAACCATCGGAATCCACAGCACTACAGATGTCGCGGCCACCAGCCAGATGGGAGTGGCATCACCTTCGCTCGTGCCAGAGATTGCCAACAAAATCAGAGCCAAAATTGATGAAGTAATGTAACTCGCTACCCACACCGCAATGGCGCGCGAAAAAGGAACTTGGGCATGCTCCATTGAGCGTCAGCCCGCGAGGCGATTTGATTCGTGAATGTTTACTCGATGTCGTCGATCCTGAAGACGCCATCCAGACGGCGGCGTGGTTCGCGCGGCGTGCTGGTCACACATGTCATAAGAGTGTGGATCTCGCTCTGGACTGAGATCATCGAGCCAGACCATTGATCTGGAGTATTGATACGAGAGTGTGACATGGGCGGCACCTGCGCACCCGCTGCGAGAACATTGACGAGCCATTGTGACAACGGTAATGCCTCAGAGTGCTCCCCACGGGGACAAGCGGTCACCTCTGCCATAGAATGTCACCATGAGTAATGTCCCCCCACCACCACCTTCTTCGCAGCCGCCTCGCGGTTCCGGAAACCCGTTTTCGCGCTTCACTGGCTCCAAGAAGTCCGCCGGCACCGGGTCAGATAAGTCTGACAAACCGCCCGTGCCACGATGGTCTCTCTGGGTCGTACTCGGAGTCGTTGCGATATTGGCTTTTGGCTCGCGTTTAACGTCTTCAAGTAGTGGCACCAAAGTCACGTACACCGAGTTTCTTGTTCTTGTCGACAAAGGCGACGTCAAGCGTGTCTCAATCAATAACACATCAAATGTAATTAGCGGAACATTGACCAACGGGACAAAGTTTGCGACAACTGGTGCAATGTCTCTGAGCGATGCCGATGAGCAGTTGCTCAAAGCACGCGGAGTTGACTACGACTACAAAACTCCTCAAGCAAACTGGCTCACAAGTCTCATACCAATCTTTCTGCCTTTTCTTTTCATCGTCGGCATCTTTATGTGGATGCAAAAACGAGCAATGGGCCAGGCCGGAAGCATCATGTCGGTCGGTCGCAGTCGTGCCAAGCCGTATCAGGCCGACAAGCCAGGCACAACGTTTGCCGATGTAGCCGGATACGAAGGTGTCAAACTGGAAATTAAAGAAGTTGTTGACTTTTTGCGCATGCCCGAGCGCTTTAAAGAAATCGGCGCCCGAGTACCCAAAGGAATTCTCTTGGTGGGTCCTCCCGGAACCGGAAAGACCCTCTTTGCTCGCGCCGTTGCAGGCGAAGCTGGCGTCGGATTTTTATCGGTAACTGGCTCTGACTTTATGGAGATGTTTGTTGGAGTCGGGGCTAGTCGTGTTCGTGATCTTTTTGCCCAAGCACGAAAAATGGGACGAGCAATCATCTTTGTTGATGAAATTGATTCCATCGGTCGCAAACGCGGTGCAGGTCTTGGTGGTGGTCACGACGAACGTGAGCAAACACTCAACCAAATGCTGGCCGAGATGGATGGCTTCGAAACGAGTGAGGGCGTCGTTGTGCTTGCCGCAACAAACCGACCTGATGTTCTTGACCCAGCATTACTTCGACCAGGTCGATTCGATCGTCAAATCATCGTTCCACTTCCAGAAAGTGATGAGCGTCTTGCCATTTTGAAAGTGCATTCTCGTGACAAGCGCATGTCAGCCAACTCCGACCTTGAAATGATGGCTAAGGCCACGCCCGGAATGAGTGGTGCAGATCTTGCCAACTTGGTCAACGAAGCCGCACTCTTTGCGGTTCGACGTGGATCAAAAGAAATCGAGCACATCGACTTCGAGAATGCGCGTGAC
>JAEMRC010000100.1:0-1065 GCA_016463545.1 Ilumatobacteraceae bacterium | reverse complement strand
GCGCGTCGCATGGTGCGAGAATGGGGAATGTCAGATCAGATCGGTCCAATGGCTTGGAACGGTCAGCAGCAGGTGTTCATGGGCGAAGATCTCCTCACGAGTGGCCGAGAATACAGTGACAACACTGCTCGACTCGTTGACGACGAAATTGGTCGCATCTTGCGCGAGCAAGAACAACGTGCGCATGATGTTTTGACACAGCATCGCAAGGGTCTCACTCTTGTTGCCGAGGCACTGCTTGAACACGAGACAATCGACGGCGCGACCGTTGCTCGTCTCATTCAAACAGCACTCGACGATGCCGTTGTCATTGCTGATACCCCAGCAACATCTGGAGATTAATTCGACAGTTTGCCTAACTCGGGCTCAGGAGACGAACCTGGTTGTCTGCATTCAGCAATCGCCGCCCAAAGATCTTGAGCCTTCACCGGACCTAAAAAGCCTGCGCGCACAACGCCATCTTGATCCGCCACAACGAGAGCGGGAACTCCATCAATCTTGTACCGCTTATGCATTGCCTCATCAGTCGGAAACTCAACGTGCGCCACGCTCACATCCGAGCACTTGACGACAAGAGCTTTTGACAAAACATCAGCACATGTATTGCATGTTGCTGATGTGAATACCACAACGATCCAAGGTGCAGTGTGCTGAGCGAAGTCCGCACGATCGATCTGAGTCGGCAACTGATGTGTTCCTTGAGTGGGGGCATCGGGTTGTCGGTGACGAATGATGGCAGCGATAACAAATGCCATGCCACCAATCAGCACTGCCAAAAGAACTCGAATCATCGTGCTCCGCGTTGTGGCAATGCCAAGACGGAACTAAACCCGACAAGGCCATGACCTCGATTCAGTTGCCGACGAACCACGATGGGTTCTGTACTGCGCACAATAAGTTGCCCATCAGTCACGTCGGCAGGAAACGACACATTCATCACGCCAGCAGGCAATAGAGGCACATCCGTGAGTCCAGTCAATGGAAACTCTCCACCGGGTCCGATACCCACGATGCTAAAACTGGCTGCCTCACTAGTTGTGTTCAGAATAGATAGTGCGTCACGCG
>JAEMRC010000021.1:21940-26922 GCA_016463545.1 Ilumatobacteraceae bacterium | reverse complement strand
ATGCGTTAGGAAGTCCGTCGTCATCGGCGTCGCCTCCGAGCAGTTTGTCGTCTTCTACGGTTGCTCCTTTGTCGTTATTGCCGTTAGGTGCTCCGTTCGCAGGCTGATTATTCGCAGGCTGGTTGCCGTTAGGTGCTCCGTTCGCAGGCTGATTATTCGCAGGCTGATTATTCGCAGGCTGATTAGTTGGGGGACTCAGTTCTTTACCATCTGGACTACACGTTGAAGTGTTTACTGGTGAGCACTTATCACCAGGAGCCTGAGCATGAACGCCATAGGCAGATACTTTTGCTGACGATGCTTTTCCGTAGTTGCCCACACCACTGGGTTTTCCCTTCACGGCACGGACTTCGGTTTTTGTTGCGGAGTCCGCAAGTGTCGAAGCCTTTGCGACGGCTGCGTATCCCTGTTGTTTCGTAACAGAAATAACGGTGATGGTTCCGAGGGCAAGAGTGGTTTTTGTTGATGTCTTCAAACGTGTGTAGACACGTGTTGCAGAGGAGAGCTTGGATCCTTTCCAGCCCACAAGCACGGGACCGTAATAGTCACCCTTGCTTGTGCTTGCTTTGCCGTTGACGAGTTGCAGTGTGGCTCCCGCAATAGAAGAGATCTTGGGTGTCTTCAGTGAAACTTTCCCTGACGCCGGAATGCTTTGAGTGGCGAATAGTCGACCGGACTTACCGACCAACATCACTGTCAGGTTCTGTGCTTTTTTGAAAGTTGCTGTGACGGTGAATGTCTTGGCAGTTGCTTGTGTGCTCACCGCGGATGCCCCCGTCGGTGCGGCGACAACTAGTCCCAGCGCGAGCGCGGTTGCGATGAGAGTGTTTACTGTGCGCTTCGTCATACTATTCATGTGACCTCCTGGTGTTGATGAGTAACCTAAAGACTGACCTGATGATAAGCACAAACGATAATGCCCATAGTTGAGAAGGGTAGTGCCCTCAGGCGATTTCGTCAAGTGTCGCCAATTTTGGTCCTGGTCTGTTGTTTTACTGGGTTCTGGACGTCTGCCGCCCACGCAGTTGCGCCCCCTCTGGGCTGGAATCTAGACCGCGTGAACCAATCTGGGCTGCCACTTGACGGTGTGGCCAACACGGGCACTCTCACTGGAGAGGGCGTGGATATCTATATTTTTGACACAGGTATTCGTTTCACTCACGAACAATTCGCGGGACGAGCAATCGCCGGAATCGATGTTTCTAGAGACGGCATTGACGAAGGAAAAATCAAGCGCGGCGAAGACTGCGATGGACACGGAACGCACGTGGCAGGTATTGCTGGCGGAACAACAGTTGGCGTGGCAAAAGGTGTACGACTGATCAGCGTTCGAGTTCTTGACTGTGATGGTAACGGTGATGTTGCAGGTGTCCTAGAGGGCATTGATTGGGTGATCGCTCACCATGAGTCAGGCAAACTTGCTATTGCTAATTTGAGTCTTGGCGTTGATATTGAAGACAAGGACGGAGAAGAGCTTAATGCTGGAGTGCGTAGTCTCATTGCCGACGGAATAGTTGTCGTGGCTGCTGCCGGCAACGGTGACGGATCAGGTAAACCATTTGACGCGTGCAAGATTGCACCGCCAAGTGAGCCAACATCACTCGTTGTGGGCGCAACTGATATTTCTGATCATGTGACATCGTATTCAAATTTTGGTTCTTGCGTGGATATTTTTGCACCTGGGGGCGATGGTGCGGAGTGGGTCACTTCTAGCTGGAACACTGGAGATGCCGATTACAACCTCGATCAAGGAACATCAATGGCGACGCCACTAGTGGCAGGGTACGCGGCATTGCTGATTCAACAGCAACCACGCCTGTGCGTGGCTCAACTTTCTCGCGCCATCATCAACCGTGCGACGCGCGATGTTGTGCAAGGTCTCAGCGCAAAATCGCCGAATCGTTTATTAATGATTAACACATCGCCAGTACTAAGCAAGCGCGTTCCGGGTATGCCGACAAATGTGCACGCCACACCCGATGATGCATCACTTGTGGTGACATGGGATGCTCCATGCAATGGCTTGAGTCCCTTGACAAAAAATATTGTGCGCGTGTACAACGAACTCGGGACATTGGTACGGACTTCAACTTTGTCGCCGGGGCAACGTGCAACGCGAGTCACGGGTTTAACCAATGGCACAAAATATTCTGTATCGGTTCAGGCGGTCAACACCCTTGGTGCAGGCAAGGTGTCGGTGCGATCTCAAGCGGTCACTGCGCGGCGTTTTCGGGCAGGTGAAAGCATCAAGACCGCGACCCTATTTCCGACTGATAACGATGTCCGTAGTGTCTGGAAGATACTGCCAGAGAGCCAGAAAGTCTGCGCCGTGGCCACAGCCCCCCAACGCCTTGTCGTACTAAAAGCTGGCATCTGCCGAGCCCAGATTGCCCCTCGATATGACCCTCGTCCACGCACACATACGTTTACGATTCGTGGCTAAGGCGCAACAAAAGAAGTTCACGAAAGCGTCCATCGAGGGCTCAAAGAGGTGTACGGTCGCATCAGGGGATCTCTAGTGGGGGCTTGCTTGTCGGGCCCCAGAAGGGAGTATCGATGAGTCAACGACATCGCAACCAGGAAATGGCGCCACTGCCACGTGCTGAACTTCGAGCACACGCTCACAACGAACGGCATCGCATTCATAGTGAATTGCATCTTGTTGTGGACGCAGTGCAACACGGAGTGGATCCGCTTGACGCTACTGAACCTGGACCGGAATGGAAACCGGTGCATCATCATGATGCAGAAGTAGCAATTGAAAAAAGCCACCGTCATGCATTCAAGCATTGGAAGACAAAAGAATGGAAGCGGCGCAAAACTCTTCGTCGAAATCGTGCGATGGCCTGGAAGGCCATCGGGCAGGCTCTGTAAACGCTTAGTGCGAACCTAGCCACGTTGTGACGAGATCTGCACGACGCGAGTTCCATTCCTCCGCGGTCAAGCCATAGCGAACATGGTCTTCCCAGACGCCATTAATTTCGAGGAACCGTAACGCAGTTCCTTCTGCTCTGATTCCGATTTTTTCCATCACGCGATGACTGTTGTAGTTACGCGGGATAATGCAGATTTCAAGGCGGTGGAGGCGAAGATGTTCGAATGCATAGTGTGCTGCGACAACGACACTCTCGGCGATGTAGTCGTTTCCGGCGAAGGCCTGATCGATCCAGTACCCGATCGTTGCGGTTTGTAGCGCGCCACGAACAACATTATTGAGATTGACCTCGCCACAAAACACGCCATCAACAAAAACTCCAAAGGAATATTGCGTACCGGCTTGGCGCTCTCGCTCGCGAACTGTGCATCGTGCGACAAACATATTTCGGTCTAATGCAGAATCTAATTGGAAGGCAAGTCTCTGTGGCTCCCACTTGACGAGCCAATCTTCGTTGCGCACTCGAACTTCGCTCCATGACTCAAAGTCTCCGGCAACTTGAGGACGCAGTACAACTCGTCGACCATAGAGTCGCGGACCTAGATCAGATGTGCGAGACGGATGTATGGCGGTCATGTGTTTTTGCTCATCATGTGTCTAATAACCCTGCAGCAATTCCGTCGAGCAGATTGTGTGTTGAGACAACAAGACTGTCGAGACGAAGACGACGCATGACGCCCACTAATACACAACATCCCCCCACAATAATGTCCGCTCGATCGGCAGGAAGACCTGGGTTGTGAACTCGGTCTGAAAGACGCTCTGTCGCAAGGGTACGAAAAACATCCTCTGCGGCGTCTCGGGTGAGCTCGAATCCATGAAGTCGCGCGGCGTCAAAATCAATGAGCCCAAGTTCGACTGCTGCGATTGTGACAATGCTTCCAGCGGTTCCGACCACTCTCTGGGATGTCAATAACTGTGGGATCAGACGCGTTACTTCTTCGAGGTCGTCTTGCACGGCTCCAATGGCGTTGATGAGTTCTTCGGGACGGGGAGGATCATGCAGAATCTCACGCTCAGTCACGGCCACCGCTCCGTGATTGATGCTGGCAGTATGTTCGGGAGTTCGTTGTCCAAGCGTGAACTCAGTGCTTCCGCCTCCGATGTCGATGACAAGCGTCGAACCATCGATATCGGGCAAGCCGACAAGTGCTCCAATAAACGAATATGAGGCTTCTTGATGTCCATCAAGGACGGTGAGATTGAGACCAGTTTGAGCGTGGACTCGCGAGGCAAAGTCGGCGATGTTGATGGCTTGGCGACACGCCCGAGTGCCAACAAGCATGATGGTGTCTGCGCGATGCTCTTGGGCGATGTGGACGTGAGATGAAATGGTCTCAATTGTGCGAGACATTGCTTCGTCACTCAATGTCTGTGTGATGCCGAGACCTTGTCCTAGTCGAGTGGCGCTCACAACGCGAGCAATCTCTGCGTGTTGAGAGGTGACTAACAGATTGGTGGATTGAGTTCCAATGTCAATGATGGCTACGGTGCTCATATCGAATTGACGCGCTCTGTCAACAGTAGACCTTGATCTTTGAATTGCTGAGCGGTCCATGCACCGACGGCATCGTCGCCGCCGGCTAGCCAATACGCAAAGTGCGCATGCAAACACTTCACGCCTGTGCGTGTGCCGCCGACTCCGCCGCTAGGTCGGGGTCCGTCATAGTCAGACGGCACATCCACGTCGCGTTCGCGTTCGTAGCGTGCATGTATCAGTGCGATTGCTTCGAGGCCCAATTCATTCTCGACAGCATCTATTGTCCCGGCGGACTCGAGGCGACTAACAGCAGTGACTTCTTGTGGTCCGAGTAACCAATACAAAGTTGGCATCGGAGTTCCGTCATGCAAAAGTGGCGCGTTGCGCAAGACAACAGGTGTTCCATCACGGTGACGAACAGCGACAGTAAAATCACCTTGAGGAACGCGACCAAGCAGCGTTGCTACGAGTTCATGATCTCTTGCTGACGGATTGTCGCGCCCAGACATTGGGACAACTATTTGACAATGAAATACCACGAAAAATTAGAACAATTCAACAAGATCA
>JAEMRC010000021.1:0-21930 GCA_016463545.1 Ilumatobacteraceae bacterium | reverse complement strand
TTTGACAATGAAATAGAGAATGATGCCAGCCACGACAATCAAAACTGGAATGGCGCGTTTTGCAATGCTGCTTCCGGCAGTTTCAAGCAGGTTGATGGGCGCTGCAATCGGGCCGTCAATTTTTCGAGGTCCTGCATCTTGTGTCTGCACCGGAGTAGCGGCAGTAGAGACAGCAGGCTGGCTGGCAATCAGGGCATTGAGATTTTGCACAAACTGTGCCAAAATTTTGTCACTGATATCAGCCATCGCACCGCGACCAAATTGTGCAACTTTGCCCGTGATGGCCAAGTCAGTCGCGACGACACATCCAGTTGATGTTGCAGATTCTGTCGTGAGCTGAGCGGTAATGAGAGCCGAAGCATTTCCCTTGCCACCCGTATCACGCCCCTCACCTTTGAGGACAATTTTGTATGCGGCATCATCTCGTTCAACAAAACTTGCTTGGCCCTTAAATTGCGCTTGAATAGGGCCCACTTTTACTTTGACGATGCCGCGATAGGTCTCGCCTTCGATCTCTTGCAATTCAGCACCCGGCAGACACGGAGCAATGCGCTCGACGTCAGTAAGAATTTTCCAGGCCTGATCAATTGACACGGGCACAGTGAAATGATGATTTAGTTCCATCGTTCGAGATCCTCCAGGGTATCGATATCAGCAAGGGAGCCTTGACAGGCTACTTCCTGAACGATTTGAGAGCGCTGTCTAGTGAAAGATCGGAGGCCTTCATCGGGTTCTGTTGTTGAGGCAATAAATTCGTCCCACAACTCAAGCCCCAAACGCACCGGGTGTGCGCGAATACCGTCGTATGTTGCGATTGAGATGGGACTAGTGGAAGATGCGACATCCTGCCACGACTGGCTAGTGACAAAGGGTTGGTCGGCCAGACCAAAAATAACTGCATCGGAACCATGAGCGGCTGTGATCCCAGCCACCACCGAAGATCGTTGTCCAGTGCTCCAGAGAGGATTGTGCACCACAGTGATGCCCTCTGGAACGACAAGGTCGACGGCACCCGTGACAACAACGATTGACGCTATTCCAGAGCCAATGACTGCATTGAGGGCGTGCTGATAAAGGGGGAGCCCGCGTAATGGGCTGAGTAGTTTATGCGTGGGTCCAGTAAACCGTGTCCCATCACCCGCAGCAAGAAGGACTGCCGTTATGCGGGTTTGGCTTTGTCTCATTGTTATAGCCTGCCATATGTGCATCGCATTTCATCTCTGATGATTGTCATTTGCGTGAGTATGGGGTGTGTGCTCTCTGTGCCATCACCGATTAAGGCCGAAGCAGTTATTGAGGTCACAAAAACAGAAAAAGAAATTGCGATACAGGCTGCTTTGGCCTACCCGATGGTTCGCCGTGAAGATGGCCACAAAAGGCCCGTGTATATATGGCGACGTGGCAAGGTTGCTGAGTTAGTTGCGAAGTATCTTCGTCTTGATCTTGTGCGACTTGAGGACGCATGGAACAAGGCGCCTCGAGTACATCAAGCCGCAATTATGGCGGGACTCTCACAAGTCGGAAAACCGTATGTCTTTGGAGAGGAATCTCCAACCAAAGGGTTCGACTGTTCTGGCTTCACATGGTATGCATGGCACACAGCCGGTGTAAAAATTCCGCGCACAATTGCATCACAACTTTCGGAGAAGTACAGGATTAATCCTGACAAGGCGCGCGCTGGGTCTGTTCTTGGTCGCGCAAGTCATGTCTATTTATATTTAGGAATTGACTATGCAGTGGTTGCTTCACCACTGGGTGGACGGCATGTAACGATTCGAATTGTTATCAAGGATCTCCGGAAGGATTTGATTTGGAGTGATCCGACAAAAGGTTTAGTTGCACGACCAATCGCTGCAAACTATTAGTTAAATTAGTGAATTGGTCCGTTCGTTGCACTCAGTGACGTAGCCAGACGTCCTGTGCGCCGAGCAATGATCTCGGCACAGATTGCGATGGCAGTCTCTTCTGGTGTTCGAGCACCAAGGTCAAGGCCAATCGGCGACAGGAGACGTGCAAGATCAGATGGATCAGTGATCCCGACTTCGGTAAGGCGTTCGAGGCGTTTGGCGTGTGTCTTGCGACTGCCCATGACTCCGACATAGCCAACTGTTGTACGCAGTGCGCCTTGAATAGCAGGCACATCAAACTTGGGGTCGTGGGTAAGTATGCACACGGCATCACGGGGTCCCAAGACTTGACCTTCTTTTTCAAAGAGCGCTGCTGGCCAAGAGACAATGACATCATCAGCCATCGGAAAGCGACGACGTGTCGCAAATACTTCTCGAGCATCACAAACAGTGACGTGGTATCCCAAAACTTTTGCCACCTTGGCGAGTGCAGCCGTGAAATCAACGGCGCCAAAGATCCACATGCGAGGTGGGGGAGAAAAACTCTCAACAAATACACGCACGGTTGGAGTGTCGACAAGATCTTCTGGCGTTGATTCACCTTGCGGACCATAGTGACGAATACCGGTGCGACCTGCTTCTAATTCTCCAACTGCATCACGCGCAACGACTCTGTCAAGTTCGGCATCACCAAGTGTTCCTCCAAGGATTCCTTCAGGGCTCATGAGCAGTGTCAAACCAACATGTGGCCCGTCAATGACAGTGGCAAGTGCAACGGGTTGATTGGCGCGGATGCGCGTCGCGAGAGTGGTGTAGACAGTCATAGCAAGTCAGTCGCTACCACTCAAGTGGCTGAATAAAAAGATGAATCGTGCCGCCACATGTCAATCCGACGGCGAATGCTTCATTATCTGAGTATCCAAAGGTGACGACACGTGCTGATTGCTCACCGTTCAAGATGGCGAGTGCTTCGCCGACCACCGCACTTTCAACACAGCCACCGCTCACAGAACCGATGACATCGCCATCTTCATTCACGGCCATTGCTGCACCGGTTTCGCGAGGACCTGAGCCCTCTGTGTCAACAACTCGCGCAAGAGCAACTCGCTTACCCTGGGATTTCCAGCGGTCAATATCACCAAGAAGTTCACGCACGACTGATGACTTTAGTGAGTTGTTCGAGTGCTTCCACCGAGTGTCCCTCGACAAAGTCATCTACATATGGCAACGCCACGGCCATTCCGCGCGCCAAGGGTGCATATCCAGGAGTCACTTTGAGCGGATTCACCCACACCACCCGAAAAGCGACTCGTTGCAGGCGAGCCATTTGCTCTGCCAACATCTCGGGGTCGCCACGGTCCCAGCCATCTGAAAGCAGGACAACAATTGCACCACGAGCCATTCCACGCACCCCCCAGCGGTCGTTGAATTGGCGCAGGGTGTCGCCTAGTCGAGTTCCACCACTCCAGTCCTGTACTCGGGTACTGGCCAAGAGGAGGGCCCGATCAGGATCGCGAGATGTGAGTTCACGGGTGATGCGAGTGAGACGTGTGCCAAGCGTAAAAGCCTCAACGCGTTGTCTGCCAGAGACTGCTGCATGCACAAAGCGCACCAATGCACGAGCGTACGGCTCCATCGAACCGCTGACGTCGAGCAAGAGCACTAATCGCCGAGAGCGTTGACCAGGTTCGAGCCATCGGCGTTCGACGGGTTCGCCTCCAGCAGCAAAAGATGCACGAATCGTGCGACGCAGATCGGGACGCATTCCGCGTCGTTTTGATTTCACTCCGCGCAAAGATTGGCGTGGTGGACCCGCAAGGCGTAACTGCGACATGAGTTGATGAGCAAGATGCATCTCATCATCGGTGTATGTCGCAAAATCTTTTTCACGAAGAGTTTCGACCGCAGAGAATCGAAGTGTGACAAGCGGATCATCAGATGCGCCAGATTGACCGTCGTTTGAATTTGTCGAATCATCATCAGTGGCAATTGTGAAAGGCAATGCAGTCTCTTGTATAAATTCTGGAGACTCGCGTTGTTGCCAAAAAACTCGGAAGGCTTTGTCAAAGAGCGGTAAATCTTCTGGTCGGCGTACCAAGGTGCTGCGTGCTGCCCAATACACAGAGTCTTTGTCGTTCATCCCGACGACTCCTAAAGCCTGCACAAAAGTGAGCACTGAGTCGAGAGGTGATGAGATTCCGACGCCTCGCAAAACACGGGCAAATCCAACAGCAAGTCGATCTGCCTCGACGACGGTTGCTGGCTGCATGATGGGATCTATCCGTGCAGTAAGCCACGATCAAACGCGGCTTGAACAATTGTCGAGATTCCGTGTTCACGCACCCGATCATGGTCTTCTCGGTATTTCAAAACTGTCCCAAGTGTTGCCTCAATAATTGATTCATCAAGTTGAGTTGTGCCGAGTCTGCCAAGTGCTGTTGCCCAGTCAATGGTCTCGGCTACGCCTGGTGGTTTGTACATATTGAGTGAACGCAAACTCTCAACAGCACCGGCTACTTGACGAGCGAGAACCAAAGAAACATCAGGGACGCGGGCCTGCACAATGCTCACTTCGCGATCAAATGTGGGATGTTCTACCCAGTGATATAGACAGCGTCGTTTGAGTGCATCGTGCACGTCTCGCGTGCGGTTTGATGTCAGGATCACAATAGGTGGTGTAGTGGCAGTAAATGTTCCGAGCTCCGGAACCGTGACCTGAAAATCTGAGAGGATCTCGAGTAGGTACGCCTCAAACTCGTCATCTGCACGATCAATTTCGTCAATTAATAAAACAGGGGGAGTAGCAGATGTGTTGTCGATGGCGCGCAATAGCGCGCGCTTGAGCAAGAAGCGCTCGCTATACAGTTGACCTTCAAGAGCATCTGTTCCAGATGCCTTTGCCTCACCACTTGCCTCGGCTGCACGCAAGTGCAACAACTGACGTGAGTAGTCCCAGTCATACACGGCTTGCGACGCATCAATGCCTTCGTAACATTGCAGTCGAATCAGATCTGCACCACGCCAGCGGGCAATTGTTTTGGCTAGTTCAGTTTTTCCGACCCCTGCTTCGCCTTCAAGCAATAGTGGCCGTTGCAACGAAAGAGCAAGCAGCACCGAAGTAGCGAGGCCATCGTCGGTGAGATAACCGTGTGTGGCGAGTCCTGAGCGGACATCAGCAGTAGTGAGTTCGCTAGCAAGCATTGACTACAGCGTAGGTCGCCACGATGAGCAATGTCTAAGTGCGATCAGATGCCGGCTAAGAATCAAAGCCCAACCCGAAGCGATCTAGCGAACGGAGCCACAGATTGCGATTTCCGGTATTGTCTTCGCGATTCAAAGACCAGCGGGTCGCCTGGATCCCAATGAACCGAAATGGCTCTGGCGGAAACGGGAGAGGTTTTTCTTTGACAAACTTTGTCGCGGTCGCCCGAGTGCGGCGCCCTTCAAGCAGATCCAACATGACTTCGGCTCCAAAGCGCGATGATGCGACTCCAAGTCCCGTGTATCCGAGCGCGTATGAGACGCGACCGCCCATTGCTCGTCCCCAGAAAACGCAATAGCGGCTCGATGTATCAATTGCGCCACCCCATGCGTGCGAGAAGCGAACATCTTCGAGTTGCGGAAACGTTTCAAAGAAATGACGGGACAGTTTTGCCCATGTCTCTGGTCGTGACTCAAGTTCAGTTCGTACTTTTCCGCCGAAGAAATACATGGCGTCGTATCCGCCCCAGAGAATGCGATTATCTTCAGTTAGACGGTAGTAATGGAACTGATTCGGAATATCGGAAAGTCCTTGACGATTTTTCCATCCGACACTTGCAAGTTGTGATGGAGTTAGTGGCTCTGTGACCATGCAGTAGTCATAGACAGGCGCAATGTAGTGACGCAGGCGTCGCAGTAACGGATTAAACGCGTTTGTTGCGAGAGCAACTTTTGCAGCTCTCACTTTTCCGAGTGGAGTTGTAATTAGTACTCCGACACCATCGCGTTCGACTGATAGCGCCTTGGTGTCTTCGTAGATGCGAACGCCAAGTGTTTGGGCTGCTGCCTTAAGGCCCCAAACAAGTCGTGCAGGATCGACGAGCGCGACACGATCCTTGTGCCATAAACCACCGGTGTAGAGCGGAGAATTCACCTGTTCGAACATCGCTTCTCTGTTGAGCATTTCAACATTTTGTCCAAGCTGGCGAAGTTGGCGGTAGTCCTCTCTTAACTCTTCGCTATATGAATCAGGGTGAGCAGTAGTGGCGACATCGATTGCTCCAGTTCTCTCGTAGTCACAGTCAATGCCGTATCGCTTGATTGCAGCCTCGATTTCGTTCATGTTTTCGAGTCCAAGGTCTTCAAGAATTGCGATCTCATTAGGGAACCGTTCTTGCGCATTGGCAATACCGTGAGTGAGACTGGCGTCCATAAATCCGCCGTTGCGTCCACTTGCTGCCGAACCGACTTCATGAGCATCAATCAACACAACATCACGAGATGGATCGCGCTCTTTAGAAATAATTGCAGTCCAGAGCCCGGTATAACCTCCACCGATAATGCATAAATCGCAATTTTCGTTGCGCACCAATGTGGGATTGGAATCAGGTTCGTCCACATCTTCGTACCAATATGGATACGGATCCGCGTCGGCTATCGCGTCTAGATGGCGCTCGTCCACCGTTCGCTCATCCATTGAAAATCACCGCCTCGTCTGTGGTCACAATAGCGCATGATCGACTGCGCTATTGAGCATGTGACTACAGTCTCAAGAATGGATTATGGAATTAGTGGAAAAACAGCAGCCGTTGCTGCTGCATCTGCGGGGCTTGGGCTGGCCACTGCTCGCTCGCTCGCAAGCGCAGGGGTGCGTGTGGCGATTTGCTCGCGCGAGCAAGGCAGAGTCGATGCAGCAGTGGCAGTGATTGGACATGGGGCGATTGGATTTGTCTGCGATGTCTCAACCGCTGCAGGGGGTCGCCAATTCGTTGAACAGGCAATCTCTGAATTGGGCTCAGTTGATATTTTGATCGCCAACGGAGGCGGACCACCCGCTGGAACATTTGCATCAACGCCTGAAGATGAGTACATCGGCGCGCTCGAAAAAAATTTATTGTCGGTGGTAGCGATGTGCCATGCCGCCGTGCCAGCGATGCGCGAGCGCAAATGGGGACGCATTGCTGCCATCACGTCCGTGGCCGTGCGTCAGCCGATACCCAGTTTAATTTTGTCTAATACGGCTCGCGCCGGCGTGACAGGATTTCTTAAAACATTGGCCAGAGAAATTGCCTGTGATGGCGTGACGGTGAACTCGATACAACCAGGTATCCATTCAACCGATCGAGTTGCTCAGTTGTACGGGGCAAACGCTGACGGAGCAGCGTTGGGGATTCCGGCTGGAGTCATGGGAGACCCTGCGGATTTTGGAGAAGTGGCAGCGTTCTTATGCAGTGAACATGCCAAGTTCATTACTGGTGTGCAACTTCATATTGACGGTGGCTCGTATGCCGGATTGTTGTAGCGCGCAGCGGTGATACATCATGTTGTTGCATTCACGTGGGCCAAGGATCTGCCCGAATCACATCTTGAGCGCGTTGCTGCCGGGCTTGAAGAATTACAGAAACATCTTGCTCACGTGATTGTCTCGTATCACTACGGACCAGATGCAGGAGTGGTAATTAACGGGAACGCTGATTACGGAATAGTTGCTACTTTTGCGACAGAAGATGACTGGCGCGTCTATGACACGGATCCGCAGCACAACATAGTTCGTTCCGAACTCTTCAAGCCTTATATCAGCGCGCGCACTGCAATTCAGTTTCGTTCGTAGCGGCATTCGCAGCAATGCGTTGTTCCCATCTGTTGCAGATTCGCCACGCCAACACAACTAGCAACCATCCAAAGATGCAGTCGACAACCCAATGTTCGCCAAAGTATGTGAGTGTGGCGCACATTGCAAGCGGGAACAATGCGCTGCATACCTGGATCCATCGTGCACGATTTCGCACGACCCAGATTGTGACGAACAGACTAAAGGCTGCATGGAGCGATGGCATCGCAGCGACTCCATTGAGAACCGCGGCTCCGCGGTCCCACACTTTTGACACCGTATGCATGTTTAAGTGATTCCATCCGCGGCCAGTAATCCGCGAGAGTGGTTCGGTGTATCCGTTTTTAGCGGCCATCCATGGCGGTGCTGCTGGATACAAGATAAAACAAATAACGCCAATGCTCATGATCAGGCTGAGTCTGCGCACATACATCAACCACTCGCGGCGATTGCGCAACCAAAGTACGACAAGCGGTGCAACCGGAAAAATAAAATGCGTCATATAAATGAGCGATCCCGCTACGTCATACCACCGCACTGATCCTGGTTCATAGAAATGTTTCTGCATCCAGACGTTTGGGTCGGTGCCAAAAAATAATATTCGGTCGAGGTTTCGAGGACCAGTAAAATGCACTGGCATGCCTAATTGATCTGCAGTACCACGGCTGTAGTCGTAAGCAAAATAGAGCGCGACGATAATGGACCAGTCGAGGATCATTCTCCACTGCGCAGAACGTGATTTGCCGATAGATCCACAGATAAATGCGACCAATATCCACACCATGACCGCAGAGCGGTCAACGGGGATTCCGTTGCGGCGTGCACTCCATACAAAAATAACTGCATACGCAATGAGCGCAATTTGACGAGCAGCACCCAACGAGAAGTTGCGCCGCATTGGTGCTAGTGGTGTTAAAGGGTCAGGCAGAAGCAGTCTCAAGTGCGCGACGCACGAGTACTTTTGCCAAATGGGTGCGGTACTCAGCGGTGGCATTGTTGTCGCCCGATGGACGCGCTTCAGCCGCAGCCTTTTGTGAAGCGTCAGCAATAGAGCCACCCGAGGCAAGAGCCGCACTGACGCTTGTTGCCAGGACCGGTGTGTTATCCATATTGACGAGTGCAACGCCAGACTCTGATCCGCGGCGCCACGCAGCAACACCTACGATTGCCCAGTCTTGTGCGCGACGATTGAACTTTTGAAAACTCCATCCAGCACCGTTCATTTTTGGAATACGAATCTCTGTGAGCATTTCGTCAGCGGCTAAGTCAGACTCAAGGAAACCTTTATAGAAGTTGCTCGCAGCAATCTCGCGGGTTCCGTTTGGCCCCTGAACAACATACGTTGCACCGAGTGCCAATGTGGTTGCGGGCAAGTCACTTGCAGGATCAGCGTGTGCAATTGACCCTCCGATTGTTCCGCGGTGACGAATCTGGGGGTCACCAACAAATCCAGCCGCATGTGCCAAGAGTGGAGCATGCTGTTTGAGAACGCTTGAGTATTCAACATCATGGTGACGCGTGAGCGCACCAATGGCAATGTGGTCTCCGGCGTCTTTGATGTATGACAAGTCTGTGATGCGAGCAATGTCAATCAGTACTGCTGGTGAGGCAAGGCGCAACTTCATGAGTGGCAAGAGGCTGTGTCCGCCGGCAAGAAATTTTGCGTCCTCGCCGTATTCGCTGATCAGGCTGATTGCTTCAGCAGCAGACGATGCTCGTTTGTAATCAAATGGTGCAGGTATCACGTGGTTCCTCCGTCAGACTTCTGGAATTACTTCTTGCCGGCGCATGCAAGCACCGACTGGACAATGTTGTGGTATCCGGTGCAACGGCAGAGGTTTCCTTCTAGGCCGATGCGAACTTCTTGTTCGGTGGGGTTTGCGTTTTCATTCAGAAGACTGATCGCAGCCATCACCATGCCGGGGGTGCAGTATCCGCACTGGAGTCCGTGATTTTGCATAAATGCTTCTTGCATCGGATGCATCACGCCGTTAGTGGCAAGACCCTCAACCGTTGTGACACTTGTGCCATCGGCTTGTACTGCCAAGATGGTGCAACTCTTGACTGACTCTCCGTTGAGATGCACCGTACACGCGCCACAACTTGAAGTGTCGCAACCAATATTGGTGGCCGTGAGACCTAAATGTTCACGCACATAGTTCACCAACAAGGTGCGTGGCTCCACGTCTCCCTGTGTGTCGGTACCGTTGACAGTGATCTTGATCTTCACGTTTCCCCCTCGCGGCTCTCTTACAAAGTAGAGCCTAGAGTCGCCTTTTTCCAAAGCGAAGCACCATGCAATCTCAATTTTGGGCACTACTCGCTTAGTTTGCGCAATCCCGTATAGGCAAACCACATCGAAAAAGTGCCAAGCACCACAATTGCCAGCAAGCCACCCCAAGTATTTTCCCAACTGACTCCACCCACTGGAGGGTTCAGGAAACCCTGCCTAGATAAGCGCAAAATATTGGTCGCCGGGTTCACCCGAGCAATGTGCAATAACCAGCCCTGCATCATGGACATGGGAGCTTGAGCACTTGAGGTGAACAAGACCAAAAATAACGTGAGTTGCATCAGTGCTGCTCCGCGCATGTCTCGAAATCGATAGGCGAGTCCCAAACCCCAGCCCGTGGCCACGATGGCGAGGCCAAATGCAGCCACATAAAACATCAATATTCCCAAGATCCCTTGTGTGGGGCGAGCACCAAAGAGATATCCGAATCCCAATACCGTTGTGACTACGACAAAGGTTCGAACAAGAGAACTCAAGAGTGGACCAAGCAACAGAGCAGCGCGTGGTGTTGGTGCCATACGGAGGCGATCCATGAAACCGTTCTCGATATCTTGGATTGCCGAGAAGCCCAATCCAAGACCACTAAAGGCTCCGCCCATACATCCAGAGAGCGAAAGAAACCAGTTGATGGATCGATCAGTGGGGAAGCCAGGAATCTTTGTGATGGCAAAATATGTACCAGCAAAAGCAACTGCCTGAAAAATTGGCATAGCAAGCGTTGGAATAAATGTTGCAGGCACACGCCGAATTGCGCGCATGGCTCGAAGAGAGAGCATGTTGGAACTAGCAAAGAGAGATCCACCAACTGACGGTGGTTCGAGGGGCAGCATCTTTTGTGTCGTTGTGCTCATTGTTGTGCCAATCGTTTGGAAAGTTGCCGCAATGAGAGTGCAACCGAACCGACACCAATAGCAATTGGAATTATTAGAACCTGCGCTATTGCTTGCGACGTGAGCCCGTTCAAAGTGAGCACACGCAGTCCTTCAACTAAATAAGAAAGAGGGTTGTAATCAGCGATTGCTTTGAATGCGCCTGTCATGCTTTCTCTCGGAAAAAAAGCACTCGAGAAAAACAAACTAATAAAGACAAGCGGAAACGCTCCCTGTACGGCCTCCGACGAACCAGTCTTCAGAGCCATCGCGGTCATAAAGCCCCCAATGGACATCGCTATAAGCGCCCCGCTGAGCACCATGATGAATGCGCCAATTATTCCACTTTGAATGCGCACGCCAAACGGGTATAGGGCAACTATGAAAAAGATTGATTGCAAAGCACCAAATACTGATCCCCCTGCCAAACGCCCGACCAGGATTCCGACGCGAGTACTCGGAGACGCCAGTAGTCGATCCATAAAACCGTTCTCGATGTCGGTCGCTAACGCAGTTCCGCCAGTCGTAGACCCAAAGAGCACGCCTTGAGCCAGAGTTGAGGCCAGGCTAAATTCAAGGAACGAAGAGACATCTTTTAAACCATCGAGTTTTCCGACAGCGCGCCCAAATGAACTAGCACCAAGCGCGGCAAAAAATAACGGAAAAACAAGTGAAGGGAAAACGAGCGCAGGCTGTCGCAAGATCGCCCATGTTGAGCGTTTTGACAGCGCCAATGTTTGGCGCAGGCTGTCGCGAGTGGTGTGTCGCGTCGCTGCTGAAAGAACTGCGGTCGACATCTGGTTACTTGGTCTCTGTTGGGGTAGCGCCCTCAAGGCGATGTCCTGTTGCTTCGGCAAACACATCATCAAGGCTTGGCTCATTAAGTTCGAGGTGATGCAAGTCGATGTGGGCTTCGTCAAGAGCACGAACTACTTCAGCCACGCCCGTTGCGCCGGCAACGAGTCCAACAGCAAGACTGCCCTCATCGATTGGTCGCATATCTCCAAACCGCGTAAGTATGCCTCGTGCTTGGTCTATTTGATGGGCTGAGACGTTGATGACAAGTGTTGGGGCACCAACTTTTGATTTGAGTTCTTTGGGTGCTCCTTGTCGAACAATGCGTCCGTGGTCGATGATGGCGACGCGGTCTGCAAGCTGGTCGGCTTCTTCTAAATATTGCGTTGTCAAAAAGACTGTCGTTCCTTCACGATTGAGTCGGCGCACTTCTTCCCATAATGTCAGTCTGCTCATTGGGTCGAGTCCGGTTGTGGGCTCGTCTAAGAACAGCACGGTTGGTTCATGAATCAACGACAGGGCAAGGTCAAGGCGTCGACGCATGCCACCCGAATACGTGATCACCCGACGGTTGGCTGCAGCAATAAGCCCAACTCGCTCAAGCAATGTGTTGGCGCGCTCGTGCATTTTTGCACGTGGGATTCCGTACAGCACCGCTTGCAGTTCGAGCAATTCAGTACCGGTCATCAGCGGATCGATTGCTGAGTCTTGCAACGCCACGCCAATGCTTCGTCGCACAAGATCTGCTTGTTTGACGATGTCGTATCCAGCGACACGTGCATGACCCGCAGTTGGTTTAAGAAGAGTTGTCAACATGCGAACGATGGTGCTCTTACCAGCGCCATTTGGTCCAAGAAATCCAAAAATTTCACCTTGTTCAACGACAAGGTCTACGCCGTCAACGGCGGTGACGAGGTTGTTGCCTGATCCAAAATGACGCACAAGGCCCTGAACAACAATGGGGGCGCCCTGAACAGGAGGTGATGTCATATATACAGTTTCGCACTTATCTGCCGTTGTGCGGCAGTCACACTGCGCTAGTTGGCTGCGGCAATCGCTTGCCACACCCGCTGAGGAGTGGTTGGCATGTCGATGTGACGAACGCCCAAATGAGAGACGGCGTCAATGACAGCAGATTGCACTGCTGGCGTGGACCCAATGGTTCCGGATTCGCCGATGCCTTTTGCGCCAAGCAAGTTTAATGGAGTTGGTGTTTCCATATGGATCACATCAATGCTTGGAAGTTCAGCAGCGGAGATGAATGCGTACTCTGCCAAATTTGAAGATGTTGGGTTTCCGTCTGCGTCGTAGATGACTTCTTCAAGAAGTGCCTGCGCAGTTCCTTGAGCAACTCCGCCATGGATCTGTCCTTCAAGCAACAATGGATTAAGAACTCGCCCAGCATCGTCGCACGCGAAGTGGCGCAAGTGCGTAACTTTGCCTGTCTCTGTGTCGACTTCAACAATTGCGACGTGTGCTCCGAAGGGAAACGTCGCACCAGCAACGCCAATGACATCAGAGTGCACGAGTCCGCCTGATGATTTTTCGGCTTGCGCTAGGTCTGACCAAGTTTTTGTTAAGGATGGAGTGCCAGCAACGTGAAATGCAGCAGCGTCCTTGTCAAGAACAATGTCTGCCTCACTTGCTTCAAGCAATCTTGCAGCAACTGTTTTTGCTTTGTTGACAAGCTCTGCTGACACAGCGAACACTGCGTTACCACCTTGTTGCAATGAACGAGAGCCCATTGTTCCGGTGCCGACGGGGACAAGATCTGTGTCACCCCACACGAGTTCGATATTTTCAATCGGGATTCCGGTTTGCTCACTTGCCAACATTGCCCATGCAGTGGCGTGACCTTGTCCATGAGGTGAAGTACCTGTGTAAATCAGAGCATGACCATTGTCTTGAATCTCAACTTTTGCTGATTCGCCGTTACCCACGCCACCAGTAATTTCGACATACACACTGACGCCGATACCTAGTTGCTTGACAGCACCACTAGCGCGAGCAGCTTTTTGTTTGGTTCGCCATCCAGCGTAATCAGAGGCAGCGAGAGCTTTGTTGAGCGATGTTTCGTAGTCGCCAACATCGTATGTCTGCCCAACAACTGTCGTGTGCGGTTCAAGAAACTTCGGAATGAGATTGATTCGACGAACCTCTGCTGGATCCATTTCGATCTGTGCTGCAAACATGTCCATCGCGCGTTCAATCGCAGCAGTTGCTTCGGGGCGACCAGCACCACGATAGGCAACGATTGGCGTGGTGTTAGTGACAACAGATGTCGTGCGACATTCAATGTTGGGGATGTCGTAGACACCCGAAGACATTGGGCGAGTCATGAATGGAGCCAAGATTGCTCCCATGTCCACCCATGCACCAGAGTCTTGAATTGCCCACAATTGATAATGGGTGACTTTGCCAGAACGATCGCCACCGATAGTGACATATTGCAACTGGGCACGACCATGACCAAGAGCCATCATTGATTCGCTGCGCGTTTCGCGCCAACGTACTGGCTTGCCAACACGCTTGGCGATAGGACCGAGCAACAACTCCTCAGGGTATGCACCAATTTTGGCACCGAATCCACCACCAACATCTGGAGTCTTAATGTGAACAAGGGATTCTTCAACGCCATTTGCGGCTGCAATCGGCGCCACTGATCCTTGCGCGTGTTGCGTTGACAACCATTGCGTGAGACGACCATTTGCACCCCACGAAGCCGCGGCGCCGCGAACCTCGAGTGGACATGGAGCAACGCGTTGATTCATATAACGACCCTTGACGACGACTTCGCAATCGGCAAAATATGCATCTCCAGTATTGTCAGGAAGACCTAGAACCATCGTGTCAAATACGACGTTGCTTCCGCATGCTTCGTACAAATGAAGATCACTAGCCATAGAGGTTTCGAGGTCAATAAGCGCTGGAAGAACGTCGTAGTTAATAATGACAGCCTCTGACGCGTCTTCTCCTTGCTCGCGGGTTTGACTGACGATGGCAACGACTGGTTCGCCAACGTAGCGAACTTTGTCGGTTGCAAGAAGCGTGCGGGTTGCGGCTGGGTTGAATGTCGACGGGACTTGTTGCAAGTCGAGGTCTGCTCCGGTAAACACCGCAATAATGCCAGGCATTGCTTTGGCATCCGATGCGTCGATTGATGTGATGTTGCCGTGAGCCACTGTGCTTCGCGCATAGGTGACATGCACTGCACCAGCAAGCATGGGTTCATCAAGCAAGTCATCGACGTACTTGCCACCTTCTGTTAAAAACTTTGGATCTTCTTTACGAAGAACGCGATTACCAAGAATGCTGCCACCCATATAAAACCCCCGATGTCGGTGATGTCGCGAGACCATTTGATCTCATTCTCTGACAATAGCGAGCGAAACCTCTGATACAACAAGCCATCGCAGGGTTGGTTGTAAAGTTTTTATTTACTGAGGGGAGCGAGGCCCCCAGACGCAGAACCAAGATTGGCGGCACGCACGCGCAGGATGTCTGTGACAAGCGTGTATGGCCAAGTGGTGGGCAGAGTTATGGGCAAGGCAGGCATGGCAAGTAATTGAATACGTTGCTCGCCGGGGAAGACGTAGCCCAGTTCTGAGCGGGCAGCAGCAACGACGCCGTCAGTTGTATTGAGTCGATTGATGTCGATCTGGAGTTGCTCATTGGCGTCCGCCAAGGCCTCGAACTGTGTTTTTTTCTGAGCCATCGCTTCATTTTGATGAAAATAATCGCGCAAAGGCAAGACAAAAAGAGTGGCCAAAAGGGCCGTAAGGCCGACCGTAATGCCAACACCTTTGAGAATGCGTCGAGCAAGATGCATTCGACTCTGTGGGTCACGCGATGCCCGCAAGAAGTTCATCTCTTAAGTGTGGCGTGTGGGCTGTGGAAAACCTTGGAATACGAACATTTGTTCGGGGGTGGGGATGACGTCTAGCGGAGTGGCGCAAGCGCAGATCGCCCGCGATAGCGAGCAGAGTCACCGAGCTGTTCTTCGATGCGAAGTAGTTGGTTGTACTTGGCGACTCGATCACTACGCGCAGGAGCACCGGTTTTGATCTGGCCACAATTAGTGGCAACTGCAAGATCAGCGATGGTGGAATCCTCGGTCTCGCCACTGCGATGACTCATGACACTGCTATAGCCATATCGAGTTGCTAGGTCCATCGTGTCGAGTGTTTCGGTGAGCGTGCCGATTTGATTGACCTTGATCAAAATACTGTTGGCGACGTTTTGATCGATACCCATCTGCAAACGGCGTGAGTTAGTGACAAAGAGATCGTCGCCGACAAGTTGAATTCGAGATCCGAGTGCTTGCGTGAGAGCCGACCAACCACTCCAGTCATCTTCAGCCATACCGTCTTCGATACTGACAATGGGATAGCGATCAACGAGCGATGTCCACCAAGTGGTTAATTGTTCATGGTTAAAAACTTTGCCTTCACCTGACAAGTGATAGCGACCATCTTTGTATAACTCTGACATTGCTGGGTCGAGCGCAATTGCGATATCAGTTCCGGGCGTGTAGCCGGCGCGCTCAATCGCTTGGACTAAGACAACGATTGCTTCTTCGTTGTTTGCCAGGTTTGGAGCGAACCCACCTTCATCTCCGACGGCTGTAGAAAGAGATTGTTCGTGCAGTACCGCCTTGAGAGTGTGATACGTCTCTGCTCCCCAGCGAAGTGCTTCACGAAAACTCGGTGCGCCAATGGGCACGATCATGAACTCTTGTAGGTCGATGTTGTTGTCTGCGTGCACGCCACCATTAATGACGTTCATCATGGGAACAGGCAAGACATGTGCGTTAGGCCCGCCAACTGATCGAAACAGGGGCAGTTCAAACTCTTGTGCAACTGCGCGTGCGACAGCCAGACTCGTTCCAAGAATTGCATTTGCTCCCAGGCGTGCTTTGTTGTCTGTCCCGTCAAGATCAATGAGTTCCGTATCGACGAGTCGCTGTTGGGTTGCATCCATTCCGACAAGCGTTGCTGCGATGACTGTATTGACATTGGCTACCGCTTGCAGGACTCCTTTGCCTCCGTATCGTGCACCTCCGTCGCGCAATTCGGTTGCTTCGTGTTGGCCAGTTGACGCGCCTGACGGAACAATGGCACGACCAATTGCACCACTGTCAAGTTGGACTTCGACTTCGATCGTGGGGTTGGCGCGCGAGTCAAGAACTTCTCGTGCGAGGATGCCAACAATTTCGCTCATGTCTCCACGCTACTGAGAGTTTGGGCTTTGACCGACTCCCATAATTCGTCAAGAGTGTCGAGCGGAAGCGTGGCCATCTCCAAACCTCGCTGTTTGCTGAGTTCTTGCACTCCCAACACACGTGACCTGAACTTGTGAATTGCACCCCGGAGAGCAGACTCCGGGTCAATGTCAAGATGGCGAGCCACATTAACGAGGGCAAAGAAGAGGTCTCCAACTTCAGCCATCGTGGCCTCTGGATCTGATTGGGCAACTGCTTGGCGGATTTCGTCGGCCTCCTCAACAACTTTATTGAGTGCGCCAAGGGCGTCTGCCCAGTCAAGACCAACTCGTGCGGCGCGTTCTTGCACCTTGACGGCAAACAACAAAGCGGGAGAACCTTCAATCACTCCATCAAAGATGCCGACTCGTTCTGGTTTCTCGGCACTTTTAATATCTTCCCAATTTGTCAGAACTTCTCCGACTGATGACGCCACGACATCTCCAAAGACATGCGGATGACGGCTCACCAACTTGTCATGCACGGTGCGAGCAACGTCACCCATCGTAAAGCGACCCTCTTGTTCGGCGATTGCGGCATGAAACTCTATTTGATACAGCAAGTCTCCGAGTTCTTCGATGAACGCATCGTCACTCGTCGGATCGTCAATACGAAGCGCACTGATTGCGTCAACTGTCTCGTAGGTCTCTTCAATGAGGTATCGCACGAGTGAATGATGCGTTTGCTCTTTGTCCCAAGGACACTGCTCGCGCAATGTTCGAGCAAGTTCGTGAAACCTCACTAATTCTTCTCCAACACTTGTCGACAGGTGAGGCACATACATACATGTGAGATGGTCTGCCTCTATGACTTTGTCAATATTGCTCCAAGTGGTCTCAATGATTTTTTCGTCTGGGAGCCCGAGGTGGTGCAAAAGCACAACGGACGCATCATCTTGAGCGTCATCAATGGACAACTTCACGTTGCTGAGTACCCAGTTGGCATGCACATGTGCAATCAAGAACGGGCCATGTTTGCCGGCCGCTGCCGTGACGAATTGATGTCCATCAATCAGTTGAACATGCTGCTCAACAGGGTCAATTGCCAGTGCCCGCCATGCTTCGTCCAAAAATGACACTGCACTGCAGATACGAAGTGTGATGTCGGTGCGAGTGCGCAATAGTTGCACGGTTCGTTCGAGGACAAGCGGCGACCCTGGAACGGCATACAACACTTCACCGTGTTGCGTGGCGCCGTGAACGAGATCGGCGACAATGAGTTCGTACACCTCATCAAAAGATGCAGCGTTGTCATAGTGATGATCAAATGTTGACGCACCGCCTAAGGCATCAAGCACAAGCGAAGCGCTTGGATGCTGTGCTGTTCGAATATATCGATGAGGAATTCGTGCAATCTCGCTCAGTGTTTCTGTAGTGATCAGCTGTGGATCACCTGGACCAAGTCCAACGACGACAATATGTGGCGTCACTCGACCTTGCCCAAGGCGGCGTTCCATGTTCCGAATCTAGGATTAACCGTGACCTGCGAAGTGAGGAAAAAACCTAGAGCAAGTTGTGTTCCTGAATCGGCAGCAGGCAATTTGCTGAGAGATTCTGCTATCTCAGAATATGGCCTATTCATGATGATGTGATATCCCAGTGCGGATTTTACAGGGCCACTGGGAACTCCAACTTTGGCAGCGAGTACAGCCTGAATAAAATCAAGATCATAAATATCAGGAAAATTAATTATCGGAATGCAATCACTTGCCTCAAGTTGAAGAGCGCCACCCGTCTCTTTTGCGGTCGGTTCGGTGGAGAACTCTTTGGCTAAGGCAATAAAATCAGCACCGTCATTAAGTTGTTTCAAAATATTGCGTGATTCTTTTTCAGTCGCTACAACGATGTGCCGAACGCACAATGCTCCGGCAGAACCTGGTGATGCTGAATACATTTTTTCAAGTTTTTTTGAGTCCGGTGTCTTGACGCGGGCAACGACTGTCTCTGCCACGGAGAGGTCAACTGAGAGACGTTGCAGTTCTTGGGACCACGAGTGATAAGGGTCGTCCGCTGCGATTGTGTCCGTGACAGTTTTTCTGTCTAGGTCGGTGATTGACTCACCGTTGGCCTGCAGGAATTCGTTGTTCATGATAAAACGGACGAGGGCCGACAGTATATTTTTTGAATCAGCACCAGCGATCTGGCCAGTGGTTGAAGAGATTTGTTTTGTACTAATGAGTTCTTTTGACAATCTTTCAAACTGTGCGACGGTGTAGTTGGCTCCGTTGACAGTAAGAACGTTTTTTGATTGAGAGACCGTGCCGCATGAGGTGAGCACGGTGAGGCTGAGCGTGAGCACGCCAAAGATTGCACGAGATGTCGGGAATGTTTTAGTGAGTTTCACCCGAGCGACTTTAGTGGTCTGCAGGCTCAAATAACTCGTTTATCAATGAAATGAGGTATTGCGTGACATCGGTCTTGTGTGGCAAGGGCATTAGGAGTTGTTTTTGGGCTTCTCGATAATTGGCGCCAGGGGCTATTCGCTTGAGAGTCATCATCTGACTCGCACGCAACTGAACGGGAGAGATACGAATCTCGCGACCGGTTGCCACGAGTTCGGTGAACTCACACCGATGACATTCAGCGCGCAATGTTGCAACTTGCAATAACCGTGCCGCCGGTGCAGGCAATGGACCAAAGCGATCGATCCATTCTTGTTCAATGTCATTGACTTCAAGAATGGTTGTGACGTCGGCAAGTCGTCGATATGCCTCAAGTCGCAATTCTTCGCTCGGTACATAATCGTGCGGAAGGTGTGCGTCGACAGGAACATCAAGTTTGAGTTCAAAGCGCGCTTGTATGGCCTCGCCTTTCATTTCAGCCACTGCCTCTGTCACCATCTGGCAGTACAAGTCATATCCCACTGCTGCGATATGGCCACTTTGAGCTTCTCCGAGCAAGTTTCCGGCTCCACGAATTTCTAAATCTCGCATGGCTATCTTGAACCCGCTCCCGAGGTCGGTGGCTTCTCCGATGGTGCGAAGGCGCTCGTATGCGTCTTCGGAAAGGACTTGGTCTTGAGGATGAAACAAGTACGCATACGCACGTTGCCCGCTCCGTCCAGCCCGACCGCGTAACTGGTGTAGTTGACCAAGCCCCAAAAGATCTGCGCGTTCGATGACCAAAGTATTCACTGTTGGCATATCAATGCCACTCTCGATGATGGTCGTGCAAACCAAAACATCGTATTCGTGATTCCAGAAGTCAAGAACAACTTGCTCCAGTGTTCCTTCGTCCATCTGACCATGGGCCACTGCAATGCGGGCTTCTGGAACAAGTTCGCGAAGTTCAGCCGCACGTTCTTGAATAGTTTTGACTCTGTTGTGCACCCAGAACACTTGACCTTCACGCAGAAGTTCACGTCGCAACGCTTCGACTGCAACTCTCTCATTGTCTTCGCTCACATAGGTCAGGATGGGCTGACGGTCTGCTGGTGGAGTTTGCAGCAACGATAAATCACGAATTCCGACAAGACTCATTTCGAGTGTTCGAGGAATGGGCGTGGCCGACATTGTTAAAACATCAACGTCCGTTCGCATTCGTTTCATTGCTTCTTTGTGCTGCACTCCAAATCGCTGCTCTTCGTCAACAATTAATAGTCCGAGATCTTTGAAACTAATTCCCTCTTGGAGTAGTCGATGTGTTCCGATAACGCAGTCGACTTCTCCAGTTTTGAGTCCAGCAATTACTTTTTTTGCCATTGCATTAGTCAAGAACCGAGACAGAACTTCGACTCGAATGGGGTATCCAGCAAAGCGGTCACTAAAAGTTGTTCCGTGTTGCGTAGCGAGCAGAGTTGTAGGGACAAGCACTGCCACCTGCTTGCCATCTTGAATGGCTTTAAACGCTGCTCTAATGGCAACTTCGGTTTTGCCAAAGCCGACGTCTCCGCACAACAGTCGATCCATCGGAATATCTTGTTCCATGTCTGATTTGATATTGGAAATTGCCGTCAGTTGGTCGGGTGTTTCAACAAACGGAAAAGCTGATTCCATTTCTGATTGCCACGGAGTATCAGGGGCAAATGCATGACCTTTGGTGGTCACCCTGCGTTGATACAGCACAACGAGTTCTTGAGCGACAGCGCGAACCGCTGAGCGGACTCGTGATTTAGCCTTTGCAAAATCACTTCCGCCAAGACGATGAGGAGTGGGCGTCTCGCCACCGATGTATTGACGAACCGTGCCGATCTGGTCGGTTGGTACATACAGTTTGTCACCGCCCTTATACGCGAGCAATAAGTAATCCCGTTCAACGCCACCGATACTGCGCGTCACCATTCCTTCGTAGCGGCCAACACCGTGATGTTGGTGCACCACGTATCCACCAGGCTGCAGATCTTCAAAGACTGTGACGGCTCCGCGTTTTTTTGAACTTTTTGATTCATGCTGACGCCGACCACGCCGCCGACCTGTGAGATCACTTTCGGTAATGAGGGCAAGTTTGAGATGTGGGAGCGAGACACCACGCCCCATCACTGCGTGCACAACATATGCACCGGGTTTTGTTAGATCCGTTTCTTGAGTTGCTGCTTGAAACTCGAGTCCGTGTTCTCGCATTAATCCAACAAGTCGATCCACGGTCGAAAGAGTCTCTGCGAGCACGATGACGCACCACTTGTCTGCCAACAACTCAGCGATTCGTCGAACGATTGGTTCTGGATTCTGCACAATGGGCGACCAACCGCTCGCAGATACAGACGGCGATGTCGGTGACTCAGGCGTTGTTGTGACGTTAATGGTGGGGAAGCGCTGTGCTTCTGACAACAGGCGTTCTGGTTCGGTGTGTAGGCGCGGAAACTGCACTGTTGCATCACGCGCCCAGGATGTTGCCAACGCCTTGGCCAAGTCGTCTTCTTCGGCCAATAAGTCACGTGCTCTGTCGATCATGCGGCGCGGTTCAATCATCACCATGAGTGCATCATCTGACAAGAAATCAGTAAGCAATGTTTGCTCTGTCACAAGCCAAGGGAGCCAGCTTTCCATGCCATCAAATGTTTGACCCTCAGAGAGACGCTCCCATTGTTCGCGTCCCCACGGTTCGGTTCCGACCAGT
>JAEMRC010000174.1 GCA_016463545.1 Ilumatobacteraceae bacterium | reverse complement strand
ACGCATCCACAGCGTGAGGTCTAAGGCGGGTTCATCGCCACGTTGCGTCCATCCGGTTGCAGCTGGCGGTTTACTGTTGGTGCTAATTACACAATTCACATCCGCCGTTACAACGTTGCTCTGATTGATGAGTACTACTTGGATGGGGTGCACGAGATAGCGGTAGTGAACAAACGCATTGGCTGCTCGCGTGTTGAAGTCAACGGCCACTTGGATATCAGAACGCTCGTCTTCTCCAGTGAGGTCTTTGATGCGATTATCTAAAACAAGTTCATCACGAATCTCGTTATAGGGAATCACTGTTTGGGTAGCGGTGTACATGGTTGCAAGAGCACCGATACAGCAGAGACACGCCAAAGCATTTGTTGCTGAACGTCGCCACAGCAAGATGATGCCAGTTGCAATGACAATAAAGATCACAGCTAGTACGACATATCCGATTGGCGCGAATCTCTCTCGTGTCCAGTCAAGCGCTATGGCATTAGGAGGGGAAAAATAACGATTTGCGGCGATCATTTCCCGCAGACGATCGCCACCTGTTGCAATCAGCAAGATCCCAGTGAGTGCCGCCACTACTGCCAGACCGAGCACCCAGAGTTTCCACCGAAACGATGTGAGCAGTGCTGCACATGCAATTGCAACCAAGACTGGACTCACCGCTTCGACATAGCGTCCGTAAATTAAATGATCTGGTCGTACGACGTGGGCTAATTGCACCGACGATGTAAGCGCAACTGCGCCCACTAATCCAATGACATACACCGCGGGCAGTGCCTCTCGCCACGATCGTTTCGAAAAGTGTTGCCACACAGCCATTGATAAGACAGCGAGGCCAACAAAGGCGAGTCCAAATGAAGTGGAGATGAGGTACCACGTTTGTCCTACAGCTGACCGCAAGATGGAGGGCCATTCGCTCAGTGTTGTCATGCGCTCCAGCATGCGATCTTCTTTACCGACAGATGCCACATACAACTCGTTACGGAGATACATGTTGAGTTGATCAAATGTGAGGTAAACGACCACGCATGTGGAAAGTCCTGCTACCAGCGCCTGAAACCGCCTCGGCTGCGTAAATAATGCAATCCCAATCATTGCGAACACCGTCAGAGGAAGGAGCAATACAAATCGACCATGCACCACTGGAAGAAAAGCGGCGACCGCCCCAGTCGCAATCATCTTTGACACAGTGGGCGACGCAGCGAGCTCGAACACAAGCAGAACGACAACTGCAATTAATAAACGACTCAACGATTCTGCGTATGCAAATAATGAATAGGCAGCTACTGAAGGAGCCACAGAAATAGTGGCGGCAACGAGAGCCGCCCAACGTACAGAGATGGAGAAGTGCCGTGTCATTAACGCATACAGCGCAAGTCCGGTGAGCAATACAAAAAATATGTTGAGGAAAAGTGAGACACGGAACTGCACGTCAATTGAGGCGCCAAACAAAGCTCCGACAGCAGTAACCAGGCTGTAACCGGCTTGATAGAAGGCGCGAACGCCAGGCAACGGTGTTTCTTCGTGACCCGCGAGTACGCGACCATTCAAGAGGTAACCCAATTCATCGGGCCGTGTTGTAGGTCCATGAATAAAAAAGATGGAGACTGCGAGAACTATCGACGTGATTGTGGAAAGTGCGACGACATACCAGAGCGTCCAACGGGGAGGCTCATTCATTGGTGGTTGCTACTTGGGTCACCAAGTTCCATAACTG
>JAEMRC010000173.1 GCA_016463545.1 Ilumatobacteraceae bacterium | reverse complement strand
TCGGCATCAAAGATGGGCGCATCGTTGTGCTCGGAACAACAGACGAGCCGGCCCTCAATGTCATTGACGGTGCAGGCATGGTGGTGGCTCCAGGATTCGTTGATCCGCATACACATTACGATGCGCAACTGTTGTGGGATCCGATGGCGACGCCGTCAAGTTTCCATGGCGTCACAACTGTGATTGGTGGCAACTGTGGTTTCACACTGGCGCCACTTAAGCCCGGCGACGGCGATTACTTACGCAAGATGATGTCAAAGGTTGAGGGAATGCCGTTGCCTGCACTTGAGCACGGAACTGATTGGTCATGGGAAACATTTGCAGATTTCTTACAGCGCTTCGAGGGCAACATCGCAGTAAACGCAGGTTTCTTGGTGGGGCACTGTGCGATACGACGATATGCAATGGGACTAGATGCCGTCGGAAATCCTGCTGATGCTGAACAGATTGTCGGCATGCGCGCCGAGTTGGCAAAAGCAATTGAAGCAGGCGCACTTGGGTTTTCTTTCACTAACTCAACATCGCACTCAGACGGAGAAGGAGAACCCGTCGCGAGTCGCTGGGCGACACATGACGAACTCATTGCGCTCTGTGAAGAAACCGGAAAATATCCAGGGACAACACTCGAAGGAATCGTTCCGGGTTGTCTCGACACGTTCTCTGATGATGAAATTGATCTACTTGCCAAGATGAGTGCGGCCGCGAACAGGCCGATGAACTGGAACGTACTCACCGTTGATTCCCGCGAGCCAGATCGCGTGCCACGCCAATTGCAAGCGGCGGCACGAGCCAAAGAACTCGGCGGACGAGTCGTTGCACTCACGATGCCAATTCAGGTGCCAATGAATATGTCGTTTTTGAATTTTTGCGGATTATGGCTCATGCCTAATTGGAAAGATGTAATGGCTGGCTCAGTTGCCGAGCGTATTCAACGACTTCAAGACCCCGATACGCGCATCAAGTTGTTGGAGTGGAGCCTGTCCAAAGAAGCAGGAGTATTTCGACGCCTTGCTGATTGGGCCGACTACATCATCGGCGACACTTTTTCTCCAGAAAATGCTGGACTCTCTGGGCGAAGTATTCGAGATATTGCCGCAGAGCGCGCAACATCAGCCTTTGGAACTTTGCTTGACATCGTGATTGCCGATGAACTGCGTACCGTGTTGTGGCCAACACCTCAAGACAACGATGCAGAGTCATGGCGCATGCGTGCTGAATTGTGGCTTGATGAGCGCGCGATGATTGGTGGCTCGGATGCAGGAGCGCACCTCGACCGCATGTGCGGAGCCCCGTACCCAACCAAGTTTCTAAATGACTGTCTACATGGGCACAGACTGATCAGTATGGAGACTGCTGTCAAACTGATGACATCCGACCCTGCTGCACTATTCGGACTCAAAGATCGTGGTGTCTTACGAATTGGTGCAATTGCTGATGTCGTGGTGTTTGACCCCGCCACAGTAGGTAGTCAAGAGCCTCGACTAGTGACGGACTTGCCCGGAAACTCGGCGCGACTCACAGCCGATTCTGTTGGTATGAACCATGTCTTCGTCAACGGAGTAGCGATCTTGCGTGATGGGGTTGCCACGGGAGCAACACCGGGGACTGTATTGAAATCTGGTCGCGACACCGAGACCGTAACGGCACGATAGGAAAACAATGACCACCGATACCGACGATCTGTTGTACACCGTGATTGGCGGCGTTGCCCGCATCACACTTAAT
>JAEMRC010000020.1:19892-27290 GCA_016463545.1 Ilumatobacteraceae bacterium | reverse complement strand
AATTTGACTCTCGCCAACTACTGAGCGCATGCGGCATTCCCTTTGCCGGTCAAGAACGAGTTCTGACGGCAGTTGACGCTGGTCGGGCTGCACAACAAATGGGATTCCCAGTCGTAGTCAAACTGGGCGGAGACAACATTGCACACAAGACAGAACGCGGTCTGGTGCGTCTGCGAGTGATGTCCGAGGCAGATTGCGTTGCGGTCGCCAACGAACTCCTTGACAAAGCGACTCCTCAGGACGGAGACGTCCATCTTTTGGTTTCAGCGATGGTCTCAGGCGCACGCGAATTAATTGCAGGTGTACTCGTGGACCCCCAGTTTGGACCAACTGTCATGCTGGGCGTGGGTGGAGTCTTGGCCGAAGCAATTGCCGATGTTGTTTTTCGACCAGCGCCTTTGCAAGAAGGTGATGCGTTGACGATGATTCGCCAAATGAGATCACAAAAGCTTCTTGGAGATTTTCGTGGTGAGGCTGCAGTCAACAATGACGAACTGGTCAGAATTTTAATGGGACTGTCTGCTCTTGCTTGCGAGCGTGACGACATCTTGTCAGTCGACATCAACCCACTTATCGTGCAGGCGGATGGTTCTGTGCTGGCGGTCGATGGGCTCGTCGAACTCGGTGAGCGACAACTGCCCCCCTCGACAAGACGCACACCATTTACATCTCAACAGTTTCATGCACTATTTGAGCCAAAAGGTGTCTTAGTGGCAGGAGCCTCAAGTCATCCTGGCAAGTTTGGATTTGTTTCTCTTCATAATATTTTGGCAAGTGGCTATGCAGGTGCTGTCTTTGGAACAAACCTCCATGGCGAAGAAGTCCTGGGAATTTCTACAGTTGCAGACATCGCAGATCTTCCGGACAATTGCATCGATCTTGTCTTTGTTTGTACACCAGCGGGGGCCAACATAGAACTCCTGCGTGCGTGCGCGAGCAAAGGAATCAAGGCAGCATTCTTAACATCGGCTGGGTACGGAGAGGCTGGCCCTGAGGGCAGACATGCCGAAGCAGAGCTCGTGCGTGTGGCCGATGAACTTGGAATCTTGATGGCCGGACCTAATGGTCAGGGAGTGGTGTCAACTCCGGTTAATTTGTGTGCCCAGATCGTGGCCCCGTACCCTCCTCGTGGTGCGATCTCAGTCGCAAGTCAAAGCGGAAACTTCGTCTCAAGTTTTTTGAACTACGCCCGACAAACTGGAGTTGGTATTTGTCGCGCCGTATCGGCCGGAAATGCGGCATCTCTGGGGGTTGCAGATCTCTTGGAGTTCTACGCGAGTGACGCCGAGACAAAAGTTTCACTTGCCTATGTTGAAGGCATCACGGATGGGCGTGAATTGATGCAACGTATTGGCTCAACAGTTCGCAACAAGCCTGTCGTTTTGGTCAAAGGTGGAGCAACTCAGATTGGTGCATTGGCGGCTGCAAGCCACACTGGCGCATTGGCTGCAGACGATGCGATCTTTGACGGGGCTTGTCGACAGTGGGGAATCTCTCGCGCCGCAACCGTAGAAGAGGCGTTTGAAGCAGCAGCAACGTTCGCGACACAACCATTGCCACGCGGTCCACGCGTTGTGGTGTTGACAACTGCAGGAGGATGGGGTGTTGTCACAGCCGATGCAATTGCGCGTGACGGCTTACTAGTGCTGACGGAATTGCCTGATGACTTAAAGGCCGCGATTGATCAAAAGTTGCCACCACGATGGAGCAAAAACAATCCCGTCGATTGTGCAGGCGGGGAAGTTCGTGACACGATCCCGGAAGTGATGGCGTTAATTGCAGAGCACGACAGTGTCGACGCGATCATCTATCTCGGGCTCGGAATTCAAGCCAATCAGGCCCGGCTCATGCGAGAAGGTTCGTATTACCCCGATCATGGGCTTGAGAGAATCGTGACGTATCACGAGCGACAAGATGCGCGCTTTGCTCAAGCGGCGCACGAGCTGATTGTTTCGGTGAATAAGCCGATTCTTGTCGCCACAGAATTGGCAGTCGCAGATCCGCTCAACAGCGGTGTCGTGACTGTGATGAATACTGGTCATATGTGTTACGCAAGCGGCAATCGTGCTGTCACCGCGCTAGGGCACCTCTACCGATACGCAACCTTTATCGGGAAGGCGCAGTAGATCGGTGCAGCGAGCCGCACGTCCCGTTCGAGTAGTTGGTGTCGTTGGTCTGTTGGTGCTGATAGTTCTGCTTGGAGCCCTCAGCATCAGTTCACAACTTGCCACGCGAGTCAATGCCAACGACGCTGCTGTTACCCAAGTTGTGATGGCGGTGCCGTTGTTGTCAGCGAGGCGCACTCCAACCGTGCTCTCGGCGACTACACGTATCGGCAAAATAACGTCATCAATTAATGCATTAGAAAAGAAATTGCCTGCTAAATCATGTCTAACAGTTTCTTGGATGGGTCGAACACTGATGGCGCACAAACCTGACGTGTCGTACACCCCAGCAAGCGTCATGAAACTGTTTACAGCCCTTGCCGCGTTGAAATCGTTAGGACCAACGCATACCTACACGACAACAGTCAAGGGAGTAATCAAAGACGGTGTCGTAACTGGCGATTTATATCTTGTAGGTGGGGGAGACCCCCTGTTAGCGCGGCGCGATTATGTTGCCAATGAAAAATATCCGACCCTGACGCCGAGTTACTTGGAGAGTTTGGCAGATGCAATAGTTACTGCTGGCGTTCGATCGATCACTGGCACAATTGTTGGCGTTAGCGAACGTTATGACGATGTTCGCTACCTAGCCACATGGCCTGAAGCGTTTTATGGTTCCGAAGGCGGACCACTTGGTGCATTGATGTCAAGCGATGGCGCTGCTCTTGGGCAATCTCTCAAGCCAGATGACCCAGCAATTGGTGCAGCCGACGATCTTCATACACTTTTAGGATTACGAGGCGTCGTCATGACCGGGCAATCGCAGCGCGGAACCGTCCCAGACTCAGTCCCCACGATTACCGAACTCACATCGGCGCCACTGATTGACATTGTGCGCGAGATGCTCGTCAATAGCGACAACAACACTGCCGAACTACTTGTCAAAGAGATGGGTTACGTTGTGAAGAAATCAGGTACAAGCGCTGACGGCCTAGGAGTTATTGCTGATGAGTTACAAAAAGCAAATGTTCCAGTCACTGGAGTCAGCATGTTGGACGGCTCAGGGCTCACACCTCAAAACACGGCTACATGTTCGGCACTGATGAGTGTTCTAACGGCGGAGAGCGCAACTTTGCCCGCCTTGCTTGCAGTCGCTGGTGAAACCGGGACCTTGGGAGCAGTGTTCAAAGATCAATCGATCAAAGGGCGCCTTGTGGCTAAAACCGGAACATTGCGAAATGTGAAAAGCATCGCTGGATATGTTCCGCTTAAGGGTGCAGATCCAGTGATTTTTTCTATGATTCTCAACAAAACCGGAATTGATAATCAAAGTCAATACCGACCACTCTGGTACGAGCTTGGCGACGCATTGAGTCGCGCCTCGAGTGATCCGCGTCCGGAGGATCTCGCGCCGTAACGAAAAGTGTGATTGGATAATCATCATGATTGTCCCGATGTTTCCCCTTGGTTCAGTATTTTTACCGGGCGACATAGTTCCTCTTCGTATTTTTGAGCCTCGATATGTAGAAATGATGCATCAGATGTTGGCTGGACAAACAGAGCTCGATATGTCATTTGCCTCTGTTCTGATCGCGCGCGGGTCTGAGGTTGGTGGCGAAGACCAGAGACGACGACTTGGAGTCGTAGTGCATGTTGAACAATGCGTTGCCACTCCTGAGGGTGGATACGGAATCGTCGGACTGGCTGGCAATGTCGTTGAGATTGATGAGTGGTTAACCGATGTGCCGTACCCGCAGGCAAAGATCACGATTCGCCCAGACCTGACTAGCGCAGAAGGAAGCGCCACTGACTTACAACAACGAATAAAAGTTGCTGCGGAGGCGATTGATCAGATGTTGCAAGAGATGTACGGTCCAAATACGCAATCTGCGATTTTGGGTAACAATTATCTTGATGCTGTCGAATTAGAGCGCATGATTGCCAATAGCGAGTCGCTCAACGGTGCGCTGTGGTTCGTGGCTCGGCATTTGCCTGCTGGACCAGACATTCGCTATGACTTTTTGTCCTGTATGACGTCGAATGACCTGATGGCTGCACTTGAGTCTGGCATCACCCACACTCAAGAATTGCTTACTTTTTTACAACTTGAGACTGACTAGCGCCTTGTAGGCCCTTGCTCGTCAAGCCTGGCGTGTGAATGCGCGTTTGTGACGGTAACCATATAGGCGTGACTACACCAGAATCATCTCGACACTTGGGGTCCGTTGACCGCGTGGCAGACCTTGTTGAGTCCGTCAAACAGTACGCCAAGCAAGAAACCCTTGGTCCGCTCAAGGGTGCCGGGCGTTGGTTGGCGTTTGGCACATTGGCGTCACTCCTGCTTGCGATAGCAATGCTGATGGCCGTGCTTGGCGTTCTGAGACTTTCACAGGATCTCGGCGGAGCAGCACTTGATGGATCGTGGTCATTTGTGCACTACCTCATTGCGGGTGCTTTCAACCTTTTGCTGGTTTACATCGCCTTGTCTCGCGTCGGCCAGACATCTTTAGCAAAGGATAAATAAATGACTCAGCCCGATAGCCGCATTAGTCGAGACGATCTCGAAGAGAAATTTCGTTCCTTGCAGTCAGATCTACAGGGAAAACTCGGCGCAAAGAAAGATTCACTCATCGCGATCGGGTCAGCTATCGGCGTGGTTGTGGTTATCCTCTCGTATCTGTTCGGAAAACGGCGCGGCAAACGTAAAGGTGGTCGCGTCGAAATTCGTCGCTTCTAAAGCATCATGTTTCATCTTCTTAGACGGTTGATATTCAATCGCTTTTTCCCTCGAGTGTTGCGTCGATATAAAAGGTTTTCTTTTCCATTCATGATCATTTGGGCTCTTCGCGCAATGGTCAAGAAGCACAAGACATCTTCAATTACCGCTGATCTCGCTGCCGGAGAAACCCTTGTTGTCACCAGAAAGCAGCATCATGTCTGATTACAAAGCATCAACTTTCGCGTCAGGGGAGAAAGCACTCTTCATTGATAGCAAGCAACGGCGTTATCTGCTGACTCTTGACGATGAGGGTGAGTTTCACAGTCACTCGGGCTTCGTTCAGCATGCAACCGTGATTGGTCAAGAGACTGGCATCATTGTGGAGTCCACCAAGGGCGCTCGCTATTTAGTCCTGCGTCCAACTCTTGAGGACTTTGTTGTCGAGATGCCGCGAGGTGCTCAAGTGATTTATCCAAAAGATCTGGCTCCGATTTGCATGCTTGGCGACATTCATCCTGGCGTTCGCGTCTGGGAGACAGGAGTCGGGTCAGGAGCACTGTCGATGACAATGCTGCGTTGGGGGGCCAACATTGTTGGCACTGAATTGCGTGAAGACTTTTTAAATCGAGCACGCATCAACGTTCGGTCATTCTTGGGTGAAGAGGCGCTGAGTCGTTATGACGTGTCGTTGGGCGATAGTTATCTTGCGCCGCCTCCAGGTCGCTTTGACAGAGTCGTGCTGGATCTACCCGAGCCTTGGCAGGTCGTGCCACACGCCGAGAGCGTCATGGTCGGTGGTGGCATATTGGTTGCCTACACACCGTCGATAACTCAGGCCGTGCAGGTACGCGAAGCTCTCAGCAAGTTTTGGGTCGATCAAAGAACCCTTGAAGTTTTGCATCGAACATGGCATATCGAAGGAATGGCAGTGAGACCAGACCATCGAATGGTTGCACACACCGCATTTTTAACCACCGCGCGGTTTGTCGGAGTAAAACGAATTATTGAATCTACGGTTCAATAAAGATGCATTCGCCGGGGCACTCCTCGGCGGATTCGACCACGGCATCAAGTTGACTGTCGGCAAAATTGGCTACACCTTCAGCACCTTGGGCTTGACCCTTGGCGGTGGCGTACACGGTTGTGCCTTCTTTGACATATGCCAACCCATCGTCGAGAAGGGTAAAAACGTCAGGGGCAATCTCTTCGCAGAGACCGTCTCCGGTACAGAGGTCTTGGTCAATCCATACCTTCATGTTGTTCGTACTCCTTATTTGGCTGTCGTGGGGAAATCGGCAGTCTTTCAACGTGATCCCAATAATGCGGTTGATTTACTTTACACAACGAAGCGCCAAAACCTAGGTTGCTGAGAAGATTATTCACCTTGAGGACCATGTGGTCTCGTTCCCGTCAAAGGAATAGGGTTGGGCTATGACGGACGAGACATCAGATAGCGGCGCTCAGAGTCCGGCTCCACAAGAAGCCCTCGAGATAACGCAATTACAACTTGAAATAGGTGAACTTCGAAATAGGTTGGCCGAACTGCCCAAGCGCACACAAGCAATCGAGACACGATTGCTCGAAACCAAAGGTCGACTCAGTCAGACCGAAGCTCATAATGAAAAATTGACGCTTTCGTTGAAAGAAACTCGTAGTCAAGTTGCATCCCTTCGAGAAGAAGTCGACAAATTGTCGCAGCCTCCATCGGCCTATGGCGTTGTACTTGGACTCAATGACGACAGCACGATTGACGTGCTCACGAGCGGTCGCAAGATGAGAGTTAATTGCACACCCGAAATAGATAGAGAAGAGTTGGTGCGTGGCGCAGAAGTTGTGCTCAATGAGAGTCTTAATATCGTCGTCGCTCGGCGCCCCGAAAGCACTGGGGAAGTAGTCACACTTAAAGAGATCCTCCAAGACGGAGTGCGGGCGATTATCAGCGGTCGCGCCGATGAAGAGCGAGTCTGTGAACTTGCCGATTCGCTACGTGGCGTGTATTTAAGAGTCGGAGACCAATTGCGACTTGATTCGCGAACAAATCTTCTTTTAGAGCGCCTTCCACAGCCAGAAGTTGACAATTTACTGTTGGAAGAAGTACCCGATATTACCTATGCGGATATCGGTGGTCTAGATGAGCAAATCGAGCAAATCGCTGACGCAGTGGAACTACCGTTTCTCCATCGAGATCTATTTGCTGAGCACTTGCTGCCAGCACCGAAAGGAATACTTCTTTATGGGCCACCCGGATGTGGCAAGACACTGATCGCTAAGGCTGTTGCAAATAGCTTGGCGAAAAAAGTAGCGGCAAACAACGGAGATGAAAAAGGGCGCTCGTACTTCATCAACATTAAGGGTCCTGAACTTTTGAATAAATATGTCGGCGAAACCGAACGACAAATTCGATTGGTTTTTCAGAGGGCGCGCGAGAAAAGCGAAGAAGGCTGGCCTGTCATAATTTTCTTTGACGAGATGGACTCGATGTTTCGCACACGCGGTAGCGGCATCTCATCCGATATGGAGTCGACGATAGTTCCACAATTGCTTGCAGAGATTGACGGAGTTGAGGGCCTTCGC
>JAEMRC010000020.1:0-19882 GCA_016463545.1 Ilumatobacteraceae bacterium | reverse complement strand
AAGACCTCATTGACCCTGCAATATTGCGGCCGGGAAGACTTGACGTCAAAATCAAAATTGAGTGGCCAACTGCTGTTGCAGCACATCAGATTTTTGCTCGCTATCTGACCACTGATCTACCACTCAATGAAGAAGAGGTTCTCAGCGTCGGAGGCGGAGACAGAGAAATAGCAGTCGCGCGAATGATTGAGAGCGCCGTTGCTGAAATGTACAGACAAGACGCAGAGAATAAGTTTCTTGAGGTCACGTATCAAAATGGCGATAAAGAAGTGCTGTACTTCAAGGATTTTTCTAGTGGCGCAATGATCGAGAACATCGTTCGTCGTTCCAAGAAACTTGCAATCAAGCGCGTGATCGCTGGCGGTTCGAAAGGAATCACCACTCAAGATCTTGTCCTGAGCGTTCGACAGGAGTTTGTCGAACATCATGATCTGCCCAACACGACCAACCCTGATGACTGGGCTCGGATTTCTGGGAAGAAAGGGGAGCGCATTGTCTTTATTCGAACACTTGTGACTCCTGCAAGTGACTCTGACACCACAGAAGGTGTGCGCGCAATTGAGCCTGCCGCTACGGGTCAATACCTGTAACGACATGGCGATATTAAAAGTTTGTGGGATCGAGACTGAGTACGGGATCGTCACTAGGGGTTTTGATGTGTCACCTGTGACATCATCATCAATGTTGATTAATGCCTACGCAGGTTCAATGAGACAAAAAATCGGTTGGGATTTTCTAGACGAACATCCATCCGCTGATGCGCGCGGAACCGTGACAGAAGCGTCCTTTCCGCCAGAAATTGAGACACACCTCGTCAATGCCGTTCTCACAAACGGCGCTCGCTACTACGTCGACCATGCTCATCCCGAAGTGTCAACGCCCGAGTGCCTGACACCTCGCGATGTTGTTCTGTACGACCGCGCCGCCGAGGAAATCATACTTCGCAGCATTGCCTCGGTTAATGCGCTTCTCCCAGATGGGCAGGAGATCGGAACTTTTAAAAACAACTCAGACGGAAAAGGAAATAGTTACGGATGTCATGAGAACTATTTAGTTTCCCGAGAACTTGCCTTTGGACGTTTGGCTTCTCACATCACTACTCATTTCGTGACACGCCAAATCTTTTGTGGAGCAGGAAAAGTGGGAAGCGAGAATGGCGCTCCAGATGTGCCCTTTCAAATATCTCAACGTGCTGATTTCTTCGAGGAAGAAGTTGGACTCGAAACCACTGTTAAGCGTCCGATCGTAAATACAAGGGATGAACCCCACTGCGATCCTTTGAAGTATCGACGACTTCATGTCATCGTTGGCGATGCCAATATGAGCGAGGTCGCTACATTTTTGAAAGTCGGCACAACTGCACTGATTCTCGCCATGATTGAAGATGATCAGTTTCCAGACTGGCTCACTCTTCGTCATCCGGTAACACATATTCGGTCTGTGAGTCACGATATCTCGTTGACGTCAACCTGTGAGCTGCAAGACGGTCGCAAGATGACCGCCCTAGAGATCCAAGAACAATTGCTCGGTCTGTGTCAACGCTATGTACGCAGTTATGGCGACCCCACGTCTGGTGATGCAGATGAAATTTTGCGTGAATGGGAGTCAGTTCTAGATTGTCTCAAAAATAATCCTGAGGACGCTGCTGATCGCGTGGACTGGATCGCTAAACGCCGAGTGCTCGAAGGATTTGCCCTTCGTCATGGAGTCTCGCCACTGAGTGCCCAACTACGTGCGATTGATTTGCAGTACCACGACATGCGACTGGATAAATGTCTCGCTCTTCGAGTGGGTCTGCGAACACTCGTCAGCATCGATGATGTTCACCGTGCGGTGACGAATCCGCCACCGGACACACGGGCGTATTTTCGGGGAACGTGCTTAGCCCGTTGGCCTCAAAATATCGTCGCTGCAAATTGGGACAGCATTGTTATTGATACCGGAGATGAGATTCTGAGACGGATTCCAATGATGGAGCCGCTGAAGGGGACTCGCGCAATCGTGGGTGAGCTCTTGAATGCTGTCAACTCCGTGGAAGATCTTCTCTTGAGTTTGGGCTCGACCGATACACCAGGCTGGGATCCGCTCATGACGCCCGAACCCGGGTGGTAATTCGGGCTGGCGATGGCAAGACGTGTTGGCGGTGGCTACGGTTGAGGGTATGGCAGATCGGATTCGCAAAACCACCCCTCAGACAGAATCTCAAAACGCGCCCGCAAGTGCCGATATGGATGTTTCGACAGCTAGCGGTCAGCGTCTCAAAGCAGAACTCGATGACTTGCTCGATGAGATCGACGAGGTTCTCGAAACTAATGCAGAAGATTTTGTCAACAATTACGTTCAAAAGGGTGGGCAGTAGCTTTTCTGCAATTCTTTATGTCAATGCCTTACTTCACGCCTAGCCAAGATCCGGGCGCAAATTTTCAAGAACTCTTGTCGCGTGTTGGGCTTGTCCCCCGGACTGTGCAAGGCCAATCAATCATCGACATCCCGCATGCAACAACCTGTGTCGCAGTGACATATCAAGACGGCGTCGTCATGGCCGGAGATCGACGTGCAACGGCTGGCAATCTCATTAGTCATCGTGACATGGAAAAAGTTGTGCAGGCAGACACGTATAGCGGCGTCGGAATCGCAGGCGCCGCAGGTCCAGCGATGGAGATGATCAAGTTGTTTCAATTACAACTCGAACACTACGAAAAAATGGAAGGCCAGCAGCTCTCTCTTGAAGGTAAAGCAAACCAACTCTCAACAATGGTGCGCGCAAATCTGCCATCTGCGATGCAAGGACTAGGAGTAGTTCCAATTTTTGGAGGCTTCGAACCTCGTCAGTCAAAAGGACGTCTGTGGGACTACGACATGACTGGTGGACGATACGAGGAGCGCGAGTTTGTTGCCATTGGGTCTGGCAGTTTGCACGCCGGAACCGTTATCAAGATTGGGTGGCGCGCCCAAATGACCAAGAGCGATGCAGTGTCACTCGTCTGTCGAGCCCTCTGGGAAGCAGCAGATGCGGATAGCGCCACAGGGGGACCAGACGTGATGCGCGGCATTTATCCGATTGTGGCGGCTATCTCCCAAGATGGTTGGGTTCCAGTTCCAGATGACGAACTCGCACAAGTGTTTGAGTCAATTATTGCGCAAGTGAGATCACGATGACGATGCCATTTTACGTTCCGCCGGAACAACAGATGAAAGACCGAGCTGAATTTGCTCGAAAGGGAATCTCGCGTGGTCGCTCACTAGTGGCGTGCCAATATCTAGACGGCATTTTATTCGTTGCAGAAAACTTAAGTAACACTCTTCGCAAGATTTCAGAAATCTACGATCGTATAGCGTTTGCAGGAGTTGGTAAATACAACGAATTCGATCAACTACGCCAGGCGGGTGTACGCGCAGCCGACTTAAAGGGCTATCAGTACGCCCGTGACGACGTCGATGCACGCAGTCTTGCTAATCAATACGCCCAGATGATGGGACACATCTTTACGCATGACCAAAAACCACTTGAAGTCGAGATTCTTGTGGCGGAAATCGGTTACGAGGCGTCTCAGGATCGACTGTTTCATATCTTGTACGACGGAACAGTGATGGACGAAAGCAGATTCTCGGTACTCGGGGGGGACGCAGACCCAATCAGTGAGCGTATGAATGCATCATTCAGCGCCGGGGCAACTTTGTCCGCTGCGCTCAAAGCATGTGCGCAATCCTTAAGTGGTCCCGATAAAACACTGGCGGCAGTAGATCTTGAAGTTGCAGTAATTGAGCGTGGGGACAATCGTCGCTGTTTTCGACGGATTGAGGCGATCGAAGCTACGTCGTTGATGGGGTGACGTTGCAATGGACCGTCGGATTTTTGGACTAGAGAACGAATACGGCATCACGTGTACCTTGCGTGGTCAACGTCGTTTAACTCCTGACGAGGTCGCACGTTATCTTTTTCGAAAAGTAGTGTCGTGGGGCCGTAGTTCCAACGTATTTTTGGAGAACGGTGCTCGTTTGTATCTTGATGTTGGCTCCCATCCTGAATACGCAACACCTGAATGTGACTCTATCTACGACGTTGTTGTTCACGATAAGGCCGGAGAGCGCTTGTTGCAAGATCTGGTGCACACTGCAGAAGAGCGACTTCAAGACGAAGGCATACGAGGCACGATCTATTTATTTAAGAACAACACTGACTCCGCGGGCAATAGCTATGGATGCCACGAAAATTATCTCGTACATCGCACAGAAGCAAGTCTGAGATACGACGATATTTTCATTCCATTTCTTGTCAGTCGTCAGATATTTGCGGGTGCCGGCAAAGTGCAGATTTCTCCTCGCGGAGCTTCTTATACGATTTCTCAACGAGCAGAACACATTTGGGAAAGTGTGTCGTCAGCGACAACACGTTCACGACCGATCATTAATACTCGAGACGAGCCACACTCGGATGCAGAGCTGTATCGACGTCTCCATGTCATTGTTGGCGATTCAAACATGAGTGAATACACAACATTTGTCAAGCTAGGAAGCGCTGCATGTGTATTGCGAATGATGGAAGACAAATCAGTGAGCCTGAGAGATATGACCCTCGAGAATCCCATTCGAGCGATACGCGAGATTAGTTCTGATACAACATGTCGCAGAACAGTCCGCCTTGAGAGTGGGCGAGAGGTTAGTGCCCTTGACATTCAACGCGAGTACCTGAATGCTGCGTTGCGATACGCCGAAACAACCGGGTTTTCCGACATGGAAACAAAGGCGCTTGAGATGTGGGAACACTGTATTTCCACGATTGAAAATGACCCTCTCAAACTTGACCGAGAAGTCGATTGGGTCATTAAGTTAAAACTGATTGAAGCATTTAGAGAGCGGCACAACTTGTCACTCGATGATGCACGGGTACAACTGTTAGACCTGCAGTACCACGACATCGATAGTCAACGAGGCGTGTTTTACAAAATGCAGAATAACGGTCTCGTCGAACGAGTCTGCAGTGATGATGACATTATGCGAGCCATGAATGAAGCCCCTACTGGCACCCGTGCACACTTGCGAGGCTCTTTCATCAAGGCAGCAAAAGCCAAGAAACGCGACTACACCGTTGACTGGGTTCATCTCAAACTCAACGACCAACAGCAACGTACTGTTCTGTGTAAGGACCCATTTGCGTCGGTTGACGAGAGAGTAGAGCGACTAATCGCTGGTTTATAGTCGGGTTGGTAGTTCTGACACTAGAATTGGTCGCTATGTCGTCGTCGGTTGAGCCAGATAATGCGTCTCAAGACGATGCACCTCAACAGTCCATCGGAAAACTTCTGAGAGATTGGTTAGTAGTGATCTTTATTGCGCTTGCAGCGGCACTTTTGGTTCGGATGTATGTGTTGCAGCAGTACTACATCTCAGGTCCGTCGATGGAAAGTACTCTTTTTGAGAACGATCGCGTTCTTGTGAATAAACTGAGTTACCGATTACACGATATACGACACGGTGACGTCATAGTTTTTGACAGAGTGACCAGCAACGGAGCCACTGTCGCTCACGATGACCTTATCAAGCGCGTAATCGGCCTTTCGGGAGACAAAGTAGAAATTAAGTCATGTGTTGTATCTGTCAATGGGACAGTTTTAAATGAACCGTATCTCGACAAAGGAAACCTGTCGCAGGTCATTCTTGAAGACAGATGTCGTCAGCCAAACATGGCTGCCGTCACAGTAACAACGGGTCAAATATTTGTTATGGGGGATAATCGGCCTGAATCATTTGACAGCAGGTCCTTTGGAACAATTAGTGAAAGCCTTGTTGTCGGGCGTGCATTCATTGTTGTGTGGCCATTTAATAGTTGGAAACTGCTTTAGGGTTTTTAGAGAAGCGGGTTGATCTCTCGCACAAATGAGTCCATCATTCGGTCGACATGGTCGCTGTACACCCCGTCAAGTCCCATTCGAAAACCATTATCAAGCACTTGATCAAATTGCATATCCCATCCAAATGCAAGCCGGTCAAATCGATGCACAAGAGTTGTGAGCCCACCGCTCCAGTCACTGTGGTGCATATTGAGACAATCGATTCCGGCTTCACGCAAAGAGGCCGCTCTTCGCTCAGGACCTTCAGAGATTTTGGCTAGCCGCGTGGAGTCAACTAGGCGCACGTCAGGGTGTAATGCACGTCGAGTGGCGAGTTCTTGCCAATCGGGATGACAGAGCCACAAATGATCTAATGGGAATCCTGCATTACTTGTGCTGCGGCACACTGGCGTAAACGCCTTGAGATCTTTTATGTCAAGACTCACATGGGTGGTGATGTCTAACGACATGATGAAGTCGTCGAATGTGGGGATGTGTTGCGGGAGGTTCTTGGCACTAATTTCACTTATCGGCTTCTTTCGAAGACCATTGCGAACAACACCATCGTGATCAAGAACGGCAACACCATCAGCTGTCATCCAGACATCGCTCTCGAGTCCCGTTGCCCCGAGGCGCAGAGCTAGTGCGAATGACGGCAGTGTATTTTCGGGAGCGTGTGCACGGGCACCGCGATGCGCAAATGCAATTGGGGGGTTCATTACAGAAGGAAGTCGTTGCTGCACCGCGCCAGCGTAGGCGATGAGTCCTACACTTGCAGTCGTGTTCAATCTTTCCAGTAGCGAGATGATCTTTTTGCTCATTATGGGTCTCGTAGTTCTGGGGCCTGACCGCTTACCAAGTGTCATCCGCAAGGTTGGTCGCGTGTATAGCGAGGTACGTCGAATGGCCAATGGCTTTGAGGCCGAGATGCGCGAAACCTTCAAGGAGCCGTTAGATGAGCTTCGGGGCACTGCTAACACGCTCAAGCACGGCTTTGGAGAAGTAGATACCGAGCCATCTCCTCCGATGCGGCCAGAGACCGCCGGACCCAACGATTCGCCCACCACCATTGAAGCGCACGAGGACCCGAATGCGCTTTAGAAAAACACAGACTATTCCGCAGGAGATGACCATGGTGCAGCATCTTCGTGAGCTACGTAAGCGTATTTTTCGGTCGCTTCTAGCAGTTGCGATTGGCGCGATAACACTGCTCTTGTTATACGAACCAGTGTTGAGAATATTGACGAAGCCATATCGCAATGTCTGCGCTAATAGACCTGATTTTAATTGTGATGGCAGCCTGTTTACATTAGGTCCACTCGACGGCCTCACCGCCCGAATGAAAGTTGCAACCTATGGTGGTCTGATCTTGGCGTTACCAGTCATCTTGTGGCAAATCTGGAAGTTCATCGTTCCGGCGCTTGATAAGCGTGAAAAACAATACGCGATACCATTTATTGCGTCGTCAATTGTTTTATTTAGTACGGGTGGATACCTGGCTTATTGGACTCTTGACAGGGCTCTTGAATTTCTCATTTCCTGGTCAGGACCAGACGTCACACAGGCGTATCAAATTACAAAATACATCAGCCTCGTTTCGCTGATGGGACTTGCGTATGGAATCGGGTTCTTATCTCCTGTACTAATTGTGTTCTTGCAACTAGTCGGAATAGTGACACCGCGCAAACTCGTGAGGAATTGGCGAAATGCAATCATGTTCATTTTTCTTACCGCGGCTGTCATTACACCGAGTGGTGACCCGATCAGCATGTTGGCTTTGGCTATTCCGATGAGTCTTTTGTTTGCAGTTGCCGTTCTAGTTGGGTGGCTTCTTGTGCGCCGTCGTCCGTCAGCATCTATATGACGCAGCTCTCAGCGGAGACTGTGCGTAGTCAATTTATTCAGCGACTGAAGTACGCCCCTGACCGATTTCAAGTAGAGGCGATGAACTCACTCGACGCTGGCGCCTCTGTTCTTGTGGCAGCACCAACTGGCTCTGGCAAAACACTTGTTGCGGAATACGCAATCAACCAAGCAATGGCATCTGAACAACGATCTTTTTACACCGCTCCTATCAAGGCGCTCTCCAATCAAAAATATCGTGACCTCTGTGACCTTTACGGATCAGACAAGGTTGGACTAGTCACAGGGGATAACGCGATCAACTCAGAGGCACCGATCGTTGTGATGACAACGGAAGTGCTTCGAAACATGATCTACTCTTCGTCGCCAAGACTCGAGCAATTAGGTGTCGTAGTCCTTGATGAGGTGCATTTTTTGCAAGACACATATCGGGGCCCTGTATGGGAAGAGGTAATCATTCAACTTCCGCTCGAAGTTCAACTCGTGTGTTTGTCTGCAACGGTGTCCAATGCTGACGAAGTTGGGACATGGCTGACAACGGTTCGAGGACGTACCGACGTAATTATTGAAAGCAAGAGACCTGTCGAACTTGTGAACCACTTTGCCCTAGGAGACTCAAGTACGGAACGTGTTTCGATGTACGACACTATTGTCAACGGTGAGGCAAATGGTTCAGTACGTCGCTTGCTTGACTCTGAGCGTTCGATGGGTCGCTCTGGCAAGGTTCGTGGACGGGGACATCGTCAACGTTTTTATACTCCGTCGCGACCTGATTTAGTTGACCTACTCTCAAGCGAGGACCTTCTACCGGCGATCGTGTTTATCTTTAGTCGTGCTCAATGCGAAGATGCAGTCAACGCATGCATTCGAGACGGAATCGTCTTGACCGACCCAGAAGAAGAAGCCAGAATAATTCAGATCATTAATGACAAAACATGTGATTTGACCCCTGATGACCGCATTGCGCTTCGTTATGACGACTTTCTTGAGCAAGCCGGGGCAGGAATATCGTGCCATCACGCCGGAATGATCCCAATGTTTAAAGAAGCAATCGAACAATGTTTTATTGAGGGCCTTGTCAAGGTTGTTTTTGCAACAGAGACGCTCGCAGTTGGTATCAATATGCCAGCCCGAGCAGTTGTAATCGAGAAATTGACAAAATTTACGGGCGAAAATCATATGTTGTTAAAGGCGAGCGAATTTGCTCAATTGACAGGACGCGCAGGAAGACGCGGCCTCGACGACATAGGTCACGCTGTGACGTTGTGGAATCCGTTCATCACATTCGATCAAATCGTTGCGTTGGCATTGAGTCGGAGTTTTCGCCTTTCGTCTGCATTTCGGCCAACGTTTAATATGGCCGTCAACCTGGTGCGAGCCCACACGAGGCAAGGCACACATCATGTTTTGAATCTCTCGTTTGCACAATTTCAAACGGACAAAGACGTGGTTTTGTCTGAAGCGAATTTGCAGAGCAAGAAACTTGCAGCACTTGAATTATCAAGAACTGCGACAGGATCATTACAGGACATCGATGACAATCTCCCTATTTCAATCTCTGCAACTGAACTAGAAATTGCGTTGCGAGGTCTCAGGCCTGGGGATGTCGTTCTTTTTGAATCATCGATTCTGCGTGGTCGTGGTGCCATCATCGCTACTGCCACCCGAAAATCAGGCACACGGTTGACTGTTGTAACGGCCTCGCGAAAGGTGCTGCAACTCTCAGCGAGTGACTTACAAAGCCTGCCACGACGGTCTGGCGGAATTGACTTACCAGTTCCGTATGAGCCAACCCAGACAGAGTTCTTGCGCGAGACCGCTAAGCGCTTGACCAAGGCCAAGATCTTTGAAGAAGTCATTGTGGAACCAATAGTCCCTGAGTTGGGCTCAGAGACGGCTCCGCGCAGTACAAGAGAACGACGTCAACAACGACTGTTGAATGAGATAACTCAAATGGAACAGCGAATGGTTACTCGTGCAGGCTCAGTGAGCGCTCGCTTTGATGACGTTGTTGTGGTGCTCGAAGAGTTGGGTTATATCCAAGACTGGAAACTCACCGATAAGGGAGTACTGCTCTCGCGGGTCTTTCATGAATCTGATCTCCTGATTGTTGAAGTTATTTCGAGCGGAATGCTTGACTCTTTGTCGCCGGTTGACCTTGCATCGGTGTTATCAACGGTTGTATTTGAAACTCGTGGTCCCGATAGCGGAGGTCCGGTGCGGTGGCCCAATGAGACAGTGACAAACAGATTTAAACGAATAGAACGACTCACTTTGCGTCTACACGAGATTCAAAGGGCACATTCAATGAATCTCTATCGCAAGCCTGATGGGGGATTGGCGTTTGAGATCTCGCAGTGGGTGGCTGGCAAAAATCTCTCAACGGTTTTACATCCCGACCTTACACCCGGTGACTTTGTTCGATCCGTTCGTCAATTGATTGACCTTTTGAATCAAATTGCATCTGCGGCGCCCGACGAAAAACTTCGCAACTCAGCAGCGCAAGCAGTCAACATGATGAATCGCGGTGTCGTGGCTGCTGGAATGAGTTCTGAATCGGTGCAACTGGATTAATAGCAGGAGCGACTGATGACAATAAAGAAAAACACCGAGTGGGGCCAAGAAGTAACGCAATGTCCGCCTCATCAACGCGTGGGTTCAGATCATGAAATGGGCACTCATCTCAATAATCAAACTGCCAACGTATTTGTTCTCACAGGTGGATCTCTTTTTGAAACCTTAGGTCGACCCAATACACCAGTCGTCGGAGGCTTGGCGCACTGCCTGCCGTGTGACGCTATTTCGGTTTCGATCGTGGCAAGAGGCGCTCAAATCGAACTCACTGCAATCAGTGACGTTGCGATCCGTAATTCTTGGCCTCATGGAGGTTGGTTGCGCGGCCCTGTGCTGGTGGTAACGAACACAGGTATGCGTCGTGGTCGCCAGATTGCTTCTCGAGCACATCCAAATGATGGTCATCTTGATGTCGTATCCGTGGCATCAATGAATATGCGCCAACGCGTTATCGGCTGGTCCAAAGCGAAAATTGGTAATCATTTTCCACATCCGAAAATTGCAATTTCAAGGACAACGCATCTAGATCTGACCGTGTCTCCAAAGCAGATGCTCGTGATAGACGGGCGGCGCCACAACCACGTTTCGCGCGTCACGCTCACTATTGCCTCTGATGCTGCCCATGTGCTGATTGCATCGGGCACTAATCTGTGACGCATAGATCAAAAGTCAACGAAAGGTCCAACTATGACAACTGACGCAGAGGGCCTAAAGGAAAAAGCGTGCTCAGTGATCGACTCATTCGCTTCTGAACTAATTGAGATAAGTCATGATATTCACGATCATCCGGAACTTAATTTTCAAGAACACTATGCAGCAGGGCGACTTGCACGCTTTGCAACACAAAAAGGCCTAGACACAACAATTGGCGCTTACGGTGTAGCGACTGGCTTTGCAGCGCAACACGGCACTGGTCCAACTGTTGCAATCGTGTGTGAGTACGACGCACTGCCTGGTATCGGACATGGATGCGGCCACAACGTAATTGGAGCAGCCGGAATCGGGGCTGCTCTTGCGGCGGCTGCAGTGTGTGATTCTGCTGGTGGTTCTGTGCGCCTGCTTGGCACACCCGCCGAAGAAGGTGGTGGTGGCAAAATTTCAATGGGGCGCAACGGTGCCTTTGAGGATTTGTCCGTCGCGATGATGGTGCATCCTGCAGATGCTGATTTAACAACGATCGACGCAATCGCGATACAACAACTTTTGGTCGAATACACAGGGCGCGCATCACACGCCGCTGCGGCACCCCAATACGGTCGTAATGCGCTAGACGCTGCAGTCATGGGTTACATGGGTGTTGCTGCACTGCGTCAACACATCGCGCCGACTGAACGAGTTCATGGGATATTTCTCAAAGCAGGTGACAAACCAAACATCGTTCCTCGAGAGTCATCAATGGACTGGTACGTGCGCTCTGACACGATTGCAAGCTTGCAACCACTCAAGGAACGAGTGTTGGCGTGTCTTGAAGCTGGAGCATTGTCTTGTGGTTGCACAATGACCCATCAGTGGGATGATCGCCCATACGCCGACATGCTGACCAACGGTCCGCTCGTTGCGTCATATGTCACAAACTCAAGCGTGCTTGGTCGAGTCGTGCGAGACCCGCGCGAGAGCGGCCATGCAGTGGTGGGCAGCACCGATATGGGAAACGTCAGCCATCTTGTACCGTCGATTCATCCGATGATTGCTATCGCGCCCGCAGGCACCGCTATTCACACAGAAGAATTCGCAAAATATGCTCGCAGCAAAACTGCAGATCAGGCAATCCTTGATGGAGCCAAGGCCATGGTGATGACGGCAATTGACTTTTGGACCTCCGCCCCCCGGCAGGCGCTTGTCGCTCAAGTTTTTTCACAAGAGAACTTATCTCGCGATGTTCTGTAACCAGAATCTTGATGAATGGTATCCACAGTCGACAACACGTTGACTCGTAGGCTATTGAACCGTGACCGTCTACGTTCCTGAAGAATTTACAGAGTCCGAGCAACAGATTCTGTGTCGTTATTTCACGAACCTAGACCTACCCGTTTTTGCTCTTGTCAACCTTCCAGAGGTTGTTAAGGGGGCGTTGTTTGCGCGCTACAGCCGTAGTCCACGAAGTCTACGAAGATTATTTTTGGATGAGTTTGTCGGTGATCTTGACATTAGTGGCGACCAAAACGTCGATGCCAGGATCGGACTTGAACGGGCTGAAGGATTGTATGAGAAAGTATTTTTTGAATACGGAGATGACTCGGTAGCCCAACTAGGTGGCGTGCATTTGGCGTGTGAACAAGCGTCGAATATTTTAACGAAAATCTTGGAGTGGGGCCGTCTAATGAGTTATCTCGAGCAGAGTACTCGTTACATTTCATATGACGAAAGACTCGGTGGAAGGTATCGTTTTTTCCGAGATCCAGAAATCTTGGCGAGCAAGCTTGCTAATCGATATGTGGGCGACATGGATCGAATGTTCGATTCGTATAGCGCGTTAGCCAACACTGTCACCGAACATGTTCGTCAGTCTGTTCGCCAAGCCGATGGAGTCAGTGATTTTGTATTTCGCCAAGCGACTCGCGCTAAAGCCCTCGACGCAGTACGCGGCGCATTGCCTGCGGCGTCTTTGTCTAATGTGGGCATCTACGGAAGCGGTCAGGCCTATGAACACCTGCTTCTTCGGATGCGGGCACATCCATTGCCAGAGGCTCGCCACTATGCCGATCTGATGTTGGGGGAGTTACGCAAAGTAGTTCCGAGTTTTTTAAAGCGTGTTGACATCCCCGAACGTGGTGGAGAATGGTCTCAATATATTTCAGATACTCATGAAGACACTGCTGTATTGGTCGACGAACTTTTTAGCGATCAAATTGCGGATGACTCCGACGAAGTCACACTTGTGGACTTTGATCCTGATGGCGAAAACAAAGTCATTGCGGCGATCTGTTATTCACAATCTCACCTTCCGGAGTCGCAAATTCTTGCCCTCGTAGACGCAATGTCGGCCCAGGACAAGACATCTCTTTTGCTGGCCTATGTGGGTGACCGCAAGAACAGACGGCACCGACCCGGCCGAGCATTTGAGCGAACCGATTACCGTTTTGATATTTTGTCCGACTACGGGGCATTTCGAGATATGCAACGGCACCGCATGCTGACAATTGAGTGGCAGCCTCTCACCCCGTATCACGGCTTCACGCGTCCTGAGCTGCTTGTAGAGGCAGGGTGTGGTGATCAGTTTGAAGAGGTCATGGAGCGCTCTAGAGGGCTCTACGAGGCCTTAGGGGAAGACTTTAGGCAACAGGCGCCTTATGCGGTCTCAATGGCCTACAGGATGCGTTATGTCATGCAATTCAATGCCAGGGAAGCCATGCACATGCTTGAATTGCGGTCATCGCCCCAGGGGCACCCGTCATATCGGCGAGTCTCTCTCGAAATGCACCAACAGATCGCTCGCGTCGCTGGACACACGGCTATTGCCGCAGCGATGATCCACATGACAACTGAAGCACCAGAACTTGAGCGTCTTGACTCCGAACGTCGAGCAGAGCAGCGCCGTTCGTAGCAAGTTTGGGCAAGTTTCCACCGGAGACAACACAAATCACACAAACCTGGCAGATTATTCCCTGCAATGCGCCTATTGGCTCGGTTTTGTGCCTAGTATCCCGCCGCACGCTTTGTTACGAAACACACTGTGACCGAGTAGGCAAGACGCAATACATCAGAAAGGCAACCTCATGGCTGCAAAGAAAAAGATTGTTCCGAAAAAATTGGTTGAGGCCATCGATCCAGAAGACGACGAAATAGAGGCGGCAGACCTCGAGGGACTTGAAATCGATCCCGAAGCACTCGACGATGAAGTTGACGAAGATGATGAGTTTGGCGATGAGGTCGATGACTCAGGCGACATAGACGACGATGCCAGCATGGGCGCCACCATCGTGGCTCGTCCTGGTGCAAATGATGATGACGATGAAGACGACCTCACTACACCTGATGACGTCGAAGACGATCTCAGTAAAATTCTGAAAGAGAAACTCGTTGCGACAGAGGACGAGATCAACGAAGACGATGAAGTCGAAGTTGATGAGCGTGGACTAGCCGATGATCACTTGCAGCCCAAAAGAGAAGATGAGCAACTATGTTCAAGTTGTTTCTTGCTCGTTCGAAGCGCCGCACCGATATGCCCTATTGGTGACGACGACTGTCCTATTTTTGCTAAAAGATCATGACCTCCACTGAATCCTTTTCTGAAATGGCCACAAAAGCCGAGGCATACCTTGCAGAGTTGCGTCGTCAAGCGCCGGCAGCACGCATGATCGGCGAGTTCGCCGTCAAGAAGGGCATCGAGACAGTTATGCAACGGCTTCAGATGGTTGCGCCGAATCCTGTGCGTGCTGATGTCAAACCCACAACAGTTGTTGCTGATTCACAAATTCAGGTTGAGCCTCTTGATAGTTACGACACACTGACGGCCCGGCAGATAATCGAAACGCTTGGCACGTTGACATCCAGCCAACTGCAAAGCATTCTCGATTACGAAATCCTTCACCGCAATAGAGTCACTGTGGCGCAAGCCTGCCGTCGCGCTCTTAAAGGCTCGATTTAGCGTGTCGCTCGTATCGGTAGAACGTGGTCAAGATACTGATCAAGACGTTCTACTGAATCATCGTGATCGTTCTCGAGCGGAGGGATCATCGATGCGCGGAGACATCGATGTTTTTGTCACGGATGACATCACAGACGAAGCCTTTTTTGTCGCCAGACTTGGAGACACTGTTGTGGGCACATTGGTGTGCTCTCGTTGGCGACTCAATCATTGGTGCATCAGTCATGTCTACGTCGAACCAGATGCGAGAGATATCGGCACAGCAGACGCACTTATGCATGCAGCGCTCGAATCACTGAGGTCTTCCGCAGAACGCATTTACGCTCAGGCATTGCCAGGGGATAGAGCGATGAAGAATCTCTTTGAACGGCACGGACTCACTGCGCGCACCATTGTTGTCGGACGCGACCTTAGCGACCCTTCCACTGAGGCGCGCGCTTCTCAATAAAGGCAGTCAAACCCTCTTTGGTGTCCTCTGATTGCAACACAACAGCAAATTCTGAGTTGGTCAATTTTTTAAGTACGTCGTCTGTTTCGTAAGCAGCAGCGAGAACGACCTTGCGACTTGCATAAACGGCAAGGGGAGCAGCGAGACAAATCTTGTTCGCAAGTTCGAGCGCTACCTCTACAGTTTTGCCTGGCTCAGTGATTCGATTGACAAGACCCAGTTCATAGGCTCGTTGCACGGGCAGTGGCTCACCAGTCAAGATGACTTCCATGGCGACTGCCTGTCCGATAGCACGTGGCAATCGGAATAAACCACCAGCACCCGCGATGAGATTACGTTTTACTTCTGCCAAGCCAAAAGCAGAAATTGATGAGGCCACCACCATGTCAGAGGCGAGAACAATTTCGCATCCGCCTGCCGTTGCAAGACCGTCGACAGCGACGATGATCGGCTTCGTGCGCTCCCGATATGCGTAACCACCAAAGCCACCACGCTTGGTGCTGAGTGCGCCTGCGTCTCCGGAATTAATTGCCTTGAGATCTGCTCCCGCACAAAACACTGGATTTTTTTGACCCTCCGTATTTGCAGTTAAGACACCGACCCATACATCTGGGTCCGCTTCCATTTTGTCTATTGCTGCTTCTAAGCCTTGGGCAACGTCGCCGTTAACGGCGTTTCGTGCTTCGGGTCGGTTCAGGGTGATGATTGCTACTTGACCACGACGTTCGTACTGGACTATTTCTGACATGCCCTACACGGTAGTTGCCCACGGGTGAGTGACAAGATTCGGACGAAATTAGGCTTCAGGTTCGGGAACTATTGGCTCTTGCGCATCGACATTGCTCTCAATGATTTCAGCCACAGGCGTTGCAACTTCTGCGATCACGTCTGCAACGGCCTCGACTGCTTCTGGCGTTGCCTCAATGACAGGTGCCTCGATGACAGGCGTTGCCTCGATGACAGGCGTTGCCTCGATGACAGGCGTTGCCTGTGTTTGAACTGTGACAGGTTTGGGAGTCTTACTTGTGGCGCGCATTGGTCTCAGTGGTCGAGGCATCTGCTTTTTAGTCGCCACGGTGACGCCGAACAAGGTCGCGACCTGAGGCATGAGTGGTGCTAGGCGAGTGACCGTCTTTGTGAGTTCGTCTGTCACTGCTACTGGTAATACAGAAGGCAAAATGCGAGCATGAACAGGTGAGAACGCTGCAGCCTCTAACACAATGATCCAACGATCTACCGGAAGATCAACAGTCAATGACGAACTAGCAGCAGCGGCAAGTTGATTGCCGAGTTCGGCCGGAAACGGATGCCCAGCCTTTGGCGGCAATGATGATGCGTTGAGAGCGCGTACAACTCTGCCAACTTTAAGCGCCATCGTTATGTCTTCTAGCCAGTTTTTGATCTCTTCTTCTTGACGACGCGCAAGTGACAACTTGATAGCGGCGGCAAGTGTTCGTGTGGATTGATCACGAGCGATTGCAGGGTCATCGCCAGCAACAATCAGTGCACGAAGATCTCGAAGATCAATATCTGACATTATCTTTTCGGCTGCTTGAGCACGGTCAAGCCATTCGGCAACTCGCAAACGGGGGAGCAATTGTTCTGCAATAGCAACAAGACCATCAGCAGGAACTACATCGCGTCCGGCTGCAACAGCATCTGCGTTTTGTTGGGCCACTGCTGCACGAACAGCTGGTACGCCGCCTTGCAGTACACGCTCCGCAACTGCACGATGTGCTTCGGGCAATGTTGCCAGGACTATGTCGACGTTGATTCGGCCGGCATGAATGCGCCGAGCCTTTGGACGCTGCGGAATCTCTTCAGGAGTTTCAAAACGAGGACGACGCGGACGATCCGAGACAGGTTTGTCTGAGCGTGGTTTATCTGAACGTGTGCGATCGCTTGTTGGCTTGTCGGAACGTGGGCGTGATGGTCGATCGCGATCTGGTGCACCTTCAGCACGATCACGACGAGGGCCATCACTGCGTCCACTCTTTTTTTGCAACACAGATGTCACTGGTTCGAATTTTTTTTCACTTGGAATCAAGTCCAACATGCCTGCACGAGCAGCCTTGGCCTTGAGAGATGTCATCGTCAACACACGACTTCCGTCGAGGTCGGTCTCTATCTCGGCACGCAAAGTTTCGTTGACGAGTGCACCGCTAGGCACCACGTCTGCCTCGACCACACCCTTGGGCTCACGGGCACCGGCGGCGCGCCATGTCCATGTTCCGTCTGGGCGTTTACTGGTGAGTTCAATTTCAATTCTGCGAGACATAGCGGCAACACGGTACCTGCTGATCAGCGAATTGGTACGGTAGGGCATGCCCATTTATGCACTCGGTGATCAAATTCCTAATATTCACGAATCCGCCTATGTCCATCCCGATGCCGTAGTCATCGGCTCGGTCACTATTGGTGCAGAGAGCACTATTTGGCCAAATGCTGTTCTGCGTGGCGACGACGGCGAGATCTTTATCGGGGCACGCACGAGTATCCAAGACGGAACCGTGGTGCACACAACGCCTCAACACCCAACAACAGTGGGAGATGATTGCGTCATCGGTCATCTCGTGCATCTCGAAGGTTGTCGTATCGCCGACAAGGCCCAAGTAAGTTCTGGTGCTGTTGTGCTGCACAATGTGAGCGTGGGATCAGGAGCGATTGTTGCTGCAAATGCCGTTGTTCTCAATAACTCCGTGGTTCCGCCTGGCGCACTTGCTGTTGGGGCACCCGCAATTATTAAGCCTGATCGAGCACGTCAAGAAGACATTGAGTTTGCTGCAATGGTCTATGTTTCTAAGGGAAAACGTTTTAGCGAGACTCTGCGATTAATTAAATAGACGTCATCCAACATTGCGAGCGCGAACACCGATTGGAGCAATCAATCGATACCCGGCACTGTGACGTTCTTCTTCTGATTCTCCACCCCAGAATCCGTACTCGCGGTGGCGTCGCGCAAATGATCTGCAATCATCGAGAACTGAACACGAAAAACAAACATCTCGAGCTTGAGACTCGCGTCGCTCACGTGCTTGAGGTCGTTCGGCGGCGGCTGGAAAAAAAATATTCGAGAGCCCGCGACAGGCTGCCTGGGTTTCCCAAGATGTTTCTTCCCATGGTCGTGCTGAAAAAAAATCCCCAATTGCCATGTAGCCCCCCGTCAGTTACGCCTGCAACCTTACCCCAAAGGTTGCACAGCACAAAGAAATTCTCAAAATCTAACGAACGAACATTGCCAATCTTGGCTGAGGGCAAGTTATCCACAGCAGGGTCTGATTGGCTGGCGTGATTGGTTTGCTTTAGCCACCTAAGACTTGGCCAACCCCTGCAATAAAGGCATCAATGTCGACCGGGGAAGTGTCCCACGACGTCATCCATCGCACTTGGTGTCGATCTATGTCCCAGTCCCAGAAGAATGACCATTCCTGAAGTTTCGTTTTGGCTGGATCAAGCATGATGGGGAACAGGCTGTTGACGGCAGGGCTGGAAATCTGCAGTGATGCGAAGGACTTGGCTTTTTCAAACAATATTTGCGCCGATGTGTTTGCCGCGGTGGCAGTTGAGATCCAAAGGTCATCGCTCAATGCCCGCACATACTGTGCCGATGTGAAGCGCATTTTTGACGGTAACTGTGTTACTTGTTTGTGTAGATACTGAGCGCGACGGCCTCGATACTGAGGAGCAATTAAAACTGCTTCTGCGTTGAGCATTGCATTTTTCGTTCCGCCAAAACTCAGCGCATCGACACCGGCCGCAAACGTTATTGCTCGAAAAACTTCTCGCGTCGCTCCCATCGCAGCAACGGCATTTGCGATCCGTGCTCCATCAACATGGACACGCATGCCATATTGATGTGCCGTCTCACAAAGAGCCTCAATTTCAGCGACTGTGTAAAGCGTTCCTAACTCTGTGGGTTGCGAGATTGACACCACACCTGGCTGAGCATGATGAATACTGCCAAGTGCATTTGCTGCAGACACAATCTGTTCAGGTCGCAGTTTCCCGTCGGGGGACACGACTGTTTGCAATTTGACTCCGAGAATGCGCTCAGGTGCACCAGTTTCATCGACTGCTATATGAGACCACTCTGTACACAACACTGATTCGGCTCGGTCAAGCAAGATTGCAAGAGCCAAAATATTGGCACCCGTACCGCCGAATGTAAACAACACATCAACATCACAATCAGCAAGTTCGCCAAAGGCATTCACTGCAAGTGGGGTAAACCGGTCGTCGCCGTAGGCAAGTTCGTGGCTGTCATTGGCGAGAGTAATTGCCTCCAAATACGCCGGATGAATGCCACTCGCATTATCGCTGGCAAATAACCGTTGCGGAGGAGTTGGCATTGACACGACGTTGATTGTAACCGTCATTAGTATTTCGTCATGACGAAAATAAACAAACGTCCTGATGCGGCATCGGAGAGGTGCCGATGGTGCCGCCGAATACTGACCGCAAAATCCGGTCCAGGACGACCCCGCGAGTTCTGTAGCCAGGTCTGCCGCCAGTGGGATTGGGTGGCTAAACAACGATCAAAAGAACTGGCCCTGACAGAAAACGAATTGGTCATTGCAC
>JAEMRC010000099.1 GCA_016463545.1 Ilumatobacteraceae bacterium | reverse complement strand
CCAAGACGAGCATTGATCTCTTTTGTTACTCGCTCAGCAATCATGCGATCGCGTTCGCTCAGCGATAAAGCCATCAAGAACTTTGCAGAGTCTCCGATGGGCATTTCGCAAACCTCGGAGATACTTTTGTTCTCTATTGTGACTGCCAAAGTTGATGGCTTCAGACGCAAGCCCTCACACGCTGGACACGGCACTTCGCGCATATAAGACTCGTATTGCTCGCGGGTCCAATCACTTTCACTATCGGCATGGCGTCTTTTGATCCACGGAATCACGCCCTCATAGGCAGTGCTGTATTGCCGTGTCCGTCCGTACCGATTGCGATACTTAATCAACATGTTGCCAGTGACACCATGCAACACGATCTTTTGATGCTTCGCTGACAACTTGGACCATTTCTTGTCCATGTCAATGCCTTCGTTTTCTGCGACCGCCGCCAACATACGGGTGAAGTACTGCGTATGCGCAGAACGCCACGGAGCAATCGCCCCGTCTGAGAGCGCAAGATCAGGATCCGGAATCACCAATTCAGGATCAACTTCAAATTTTGTGCCTAGGCCGTCACAATTGGCACACGCGCCGTATGGCGAGTTGAACGAAAAGTTTCGTGGTGCTAGTTCTTCGAAACTCGCGCCACACGTTGGACACACAAGATGCTGACTAAATGTCAATGTCTCACTCTCTTGGCCATCTGCGCCCATGAGTTCGACGCCAGCCACACCCTCAGCTAGCCGCAATGCTGTTTCGAGTGAGTCTGTTAAACGGCGGGCAATATCGTCTCGACGCACAAGTCGATCGACCACTACATCAATCGTGTGCATTTCGTATCGCGCAAGTTTTGTTTTTTGGGCTAAAAACTCGGCTATGTCAACGACTTCGCCATCAATGCGCGCTCGCACAAAACCTTGGCTTGCGAGATCCTGAAGCAGGCCTTCGTATTCACCCTTGCGGCCTCGCACCACCGGAGCAAGAACCTGAAACCGTGTGCCCTCTGCAAAACCTAAAATGCGATCAACGATTTGCTGCGGAGTCTGGCGCTGAAGTGTGGCTCCGTCCTCGGCACAATGTTGCACTCCGATTCTGGCGTACAACAAACGCAGATAGTCGTAAACCTCTGTAATTGTGCCGACCGTCGAACGCGGATTACGCGAGCCTCCCTTTTGATCAATCGCAATCGCTGGCGACAGACCGTCAATCATGTCAACATCTGGCTTATCCATCTGCCCTAAGAACTGTCTGGCGTACGCCGAGAGGCTCTCTACATAGCGCCTTTGGCCTTCTGCATAGATGGTGTCAAAGGCCAGACTGCTTTTACCCGAGCCTGACAGTCCCGTAAACACGATGAGTTGATCTCGGGGCAACTCGACATTGATATTTTTGAGATTGTGCTCTCGAGCCCCTCGTACAACGATTTTGTCAGCCACTGTCAGAGAATAGCGACCGACTACCCCGCGTCGCGTAGTTCTCGTCGTAAGTCTTTAATTTCGTCTCGCAAACGAGCCGCATATTCAAATTTCAGGTCAACAGCGGCTTGATGCATTTCCTCCTCCAAGGTCTGCACGAGCCGAGCGAGTTCTTGCTGCGGCAATGACTTCAGTTCTTTTTGCACTTTGTCACGCTCGTGGTTCTTTCTCTGGCCTTTTCCGGGATACGGAGCCGTTTCGTCAGGTCGAAGCAGAGACAAGATATTGCCCATTGCCTTGCGGATTGTTTGAGGATTAATCCCGTGCTCGAGGTTGTAAGCCACTTGCATTTCACGACGGCGATGTGTCTCGGTAATGGCACGTTCCATTGATGGAGTGATTCGATCGGCATACATGATCACCTGACCCGCAACATTTCGTGCAGCGCGCCCAATCATTTGAACCAGTGATGTCTGGCTTCGCAAAAAACCCTCTTTATCGGCATCGAGAATAGCGACAAGCGATACCTCCGGAAGGTCAAGGCCCTCTCGCAGCAAATTAATACCTACCAGCACATCGAACTCGCCCATGCGCAACCCTTGCAAAATTTCAATTCGTTGCATTGTCTTGATGCTGGAGTGCAAGTACCGAACCCGAACACCACGCTCAAGCAGGTATTCCGTCAAGTCCTCTGCCATCTTTTTAGTGAGAGTCGTCACTAACACCCGATCCCCAATCGCAACTCGCCCTGAGATCTGTTCAATCAAATCATCAATCTGTCCTTTTGTGGGTTTGACGATTACCTCAGGATCAACCAGGCCTGTTGGCCGAACTATCTGCTCAACAACTTGATCGCTTTGCTTTAACTCGAACGCCGCTGGAGTAGCCGACATAAAAATACATTGGTTAATTCGCTCCATTGTCTCTTCAAATCGAAGCGGACGATTATCTCGCGCACTAGGCAAGCGAAATCCGTGCTCAACCAGCGTGTCCTTGCGACTCTTGTCTCCGGCAAATTGTCCGTGTAGTTGAGGTATCGCTACGTGGCTCTCGTCGATAATCAACAAGAAATCCTCTGGGAAATAATCCAGCAAAGTAAACGGTGGTTGTCCTGGTTGCCGCCCGTCAATGTGCATCGAGTAATTTTCAATTCCGTTACAAAAGCCCATCTCCTGCATCATCTCTAGGTCATATTGTGTGCGCATTGTCAATCGTTGGGCTTCGAGCAATTTGCCATTGGTCTCAAAATATTGCAATCGTTCCTGCAGCTCTTTTTCGATTCCAACCACTGCTCTCCGCATGTTCTCGGCGCCCGCGGCATAATGCGTTGCCGGAAAAACAATGAGTTCTGTGAATGTGCGCAGAGTCTCGCCTGTCACCGTATCGATGCTGGTGATGCGGTCAACCGTGTCGCCAAACATCTCAATACGCATCACAGTCTCTTCATAGGCAGGATGAACTTCAATCGTGTCTCCGCGAACCCTGAAATTTCCTCTGCCTAAAGCCATGTCATTGCGGTCGTACTGCAAGTCAACTAATCGTCGCAAAATACTTCGTTGGTCATAGTCAACGCCAACGTGAAGTTCTAAAAGTTGACCCCGATATTCGGCTGGGTCACCCATGCCATAAATGCAAGAAACACTGGCAACCACAATCGTGTCTCTGCGCGTTAGCAGCGCAGCCGTCGACGAATGCCGTAGGCGATCAATCTCGTCATTAACCGCCGAGTCTTTTTCAATAAACGTGTCACTCGACGGTATGTACGCCTCAGGCTGGTAGTAGTCGTAATAACTCACAAAATATTCAACGCGATTATCAGGGAAGAATTCGCGCATCTCCTGCGCCAACTGCGCTGCCAAACTTTTGTTCGGCGCCAAAATCAACGCTGGTCGTTGCGTGCGCTCAATAGTCCATGCGATCGTCGCAGATTTACCCGAACCCGTAATACCCAGAAGCGTCTGAAAGCGCATTCCGCTTTCGATTCCGGCAACAAGCTGATCGATGGCCTCTGGCTGATCACCAGCAGGCGTGAATGGCGACTCGACCTTAAATGCCATCAGCGTTTTTGCCTGCATCGTCGGCAGCATGTTCACGCGTCAGCATCCATTCCCACACCTCGGCGACTCGAGCACTTAGTTCTTGCATCGAGCCTGAGTTGTTGATCACCTGATCTGCCATCGCGAGGCGAGTTTCGCGCGACGCTTGGTGAGCAATGCGAGCCCTCGCATCTTCTGGACTCATATTGCGAAAAGAACTCAATCGCTGCACTGCTAACTCTGTATCGACATCAACCACGATCACACCACTCAACCCTTTGCGCGGATTCTCTGCAAGCAGTGGAATATCCAAAACAACAACGTTGTCGGTTTGGCGCTGTTCAGCCATGCGGCGTTCCATTTCTTTGCCGACAATTGGATGAACCATTTTGTTGAGATCAGCAAGCGCATCTTTATCAGCAAATACGATCGCCGCAAGCGCAGCACGATCTAGCGCACCTTCGCTATCTAATATGTCTGCACCAAAACGCGTTGCCAACTCGACCAGTAGCGGTGCACCGGCTCGTTGTAGCTCGCGCGTTATTGCGTCTCCGTCGATGATGATGGCACCGTGCTCGGCCAATAACGCCGACACAGTGGACTTGCCCGAACCAATTCCCCCGGTAAGCCCTATCAGTATCATCCCGCGTAACTATGCAGGTTGATCGCCAGCGTTGTCAACGACCTCGGCTTCAGGCGCAGCGACCACAGGAGCTTCTGCTGGTGCATCTTTAGCCCCAGCCTCTTCGCCGCCAACTTCCTTGTAGTAGTCGGCCCAGGCAGCTTCGCGCTCCGTGTCGTCTCCGCCTACCCAATTGCCATGCTCGTCAACTTCGAATTGTCCGTGATATTCAGCGGCCAACTCGCCACCTTCTGCGGCTTGCTTGATGCTGATCGAAATACGACGGCGTGCCAGATCGAGTTCGACGATTTTGACCCACAGTTCTTCACCAGGACTCACTACTTGCTCTGGAGCCTCAACGTGATGTGTTGACATTTCAGAAATATGCACAAGACCTTCGATGCCCTCGCCAACTTGCACGAATGCTCCGAATGGAACCAGTTTGGTGACTCGACCATAGACAAGCTGTCCAACTTCGTGTCCGGAAGCAAACTCTTGCCACGGATCTTGCAATGTTGCCTTCAGCGACAATGAAATGCGCTCACGGCTCATGTCAACTTCAAGAATTTGAACAGTGACTTCTTGGCCAATCTCTACGACTGACGATGGGTGCTCAACATGTTTCCATGACAACTCAGAAACGTGAATCAAGCCGTCCATGCCACCAAGATCAACGAACGCTCCAAACGCCACAACACTTGAGATGTGACCTATGCGAATTTGTCCTGGCTTGAGATTGTCGAGGAACTCGTCGCGCTTTTCTTTTTGAGTCTCTTCCAAGAATCCGCGACGCGATAACACAACGTTGTTGCGGTTGCGATCTAGTTCAAGAATCTTCGCCTGAATCGGCTTGCCCATGTATGGAGACAGATCACGAACTCGGCGCAGTTCTACCAATGACGCTGGCAAGAAACCACGAAGACCGATGTCGACAATAAGTCCACCCTTGACAACTTCAATGACGGTTCCTTCAACGAACTCGTCATTGTTCTTCTTGCGCTCGATGTCCTCCCAAGCCTTTTCGTACTGAGCACGCTTCTTGGACAAGAGGAGTCTTCCCTCTTTGTCTTCAAGTGTGAGGACAAGAGTTTCAATCTTCTCTCCGAGTTTGACCACCTCGTTGGGGTCAATGTCATTCTTTATATGAAGTTCACGCGGCGGGATAACGCCTTCTGTTTTGTATCCGATGTCGACAAGAACGCCATCACGATCAATTTTCACCACGGTTCCGGTGACGAGTTTGCCTTCTTTAATATCAACGAAAGTGTCGTCGATCGCATCTGCAAAAGATGTAGAAATATCACGCTCGGTGATTTGGCGGTTTACATAGGTTCCTTCTGCATCAAATGTTCCCATGATGGGGGCAGAAGTTAGGGTCGTATCGGACAAGGGACAATTCGCTTTCGAAAAGGATAAATAACGTATCGGGGACGCCTGATTTCTCAGACACTCAGCCGGCGGATGAGCAGGTTGAACGCTACCACCCATTGTCCCAAAGAGCCCAAAACGAGGGATTTACCCCGAGAATTCATCCGTAGTGCGCATAATCAGACTACAAATAAAAACGGGGCAACAGAGCCTGAGCCCTGCTACCCCGTTTTCAACCGACTTTAGAGTGACGCGAGATCAACCGTTGGCGGAACAAGCACCTTGTCAATGACGTGAATCACGCCGTTGCTTGCCTCAACATCTGCAGCGATCACAGTTGCGTCGTTCACTTGAACGCCATCAGTCGTGCCCAGTGCAATGGTTGAACCTTCAACCGATGGTGCGTCTCCGGCCATGACGTCCGTTGACATGATCTTTCCTGAAACCACGTGGTACGTCAGGATTGACGTCAACACGGCGAGGTTTTCTGGCAAGAGCAACTTGTCGAGCAGACCAGCAGGTAGCGCAGCAAATGCCGCATCGTTAGGTGCGAACACTGTGAACGGACCAGCACCTTGAAGTGTCTCCACCAGGCCTGCTGCTGTAACTGCCGCAACCAAAGTAGCGAAACCTTCTGTACCACTGGCAACGGCGACAATGTCGCCAGCAACAGCTTCTGCTGGTGCTTCTGCTTCTGCCACTGTTGTGTCAACAGCATCTGATGAATCGCTTCCGCATGCCGACAGGGAGATCACGGCAACCATAGCGAGTGCAATAACTTTTTTCATTCGGGGCTCCTTATAACTAGGGACGAACCATTTCGCCAAAGATAAATTAGACGAATATCGGTGCCGCTGCTACTTCCTGCTCCACATTTATGACGAAATTCATCTGCTTAAAGAACTATAAAACAGCCTGAGAAGGGTCTTACACGGCCAGGAGATCGGTTTTAATCGAACAGACCTACCATGACCGCCAACTCCTGCCCCATCGTGGAGAATTTCGCCGCAAAAAACGAGAGCAACGCGGTAGCGAATCCTCAATCAACTCTGGCAATATGATGTGGAAAAAAACATCAAGAAATCGCACTATTCGACATGGAGATCCGAACCAAAATCGACTTTCTGGCGACAGTTCAACACCCCTCAGCCGTTGGAAGGTCTCGCGAAGTGTGTGCTTGCGCTCAAGCATTTATCGACATATTTCGCTCATATTCGCTACGACCCCTTCCCATCATAACTCTTTATAGGGAGACCTGATTGCTGTTCTTTTTCCCGCAATACCCTTTGTCGTCTGAAAAAGCAAAACACGCATCGGGGACCCGGAAACAGGCTCAATCTCTAAAGAGCGAGCCTCCGCGTTATCTCAGCAACAAATTGTTGAGGGGACGCC
>JAEMRC010000172.1 GCA_016463545.1 Ilumatobacteraceae bacterium | reverse complement strand
GGACAGCCATTGTCAACGGTGCGACAGCCTTTTGAGCGCTATGAGGCCAGTGGAGAGATCAATACAAGCGTCGACGACACAGATACTGTCATCGGTCGCATCGCAAAAAATTATGACTTTTTGCCTCAAGACACTCTTGATGGTCTCACCGTTGACGGTGGGGATTGGTGGTTCAATCTGCGGCCGTCCAATACGGAACCCCTTTTGCGCCTCAATCTTGAAGCACCAACCCGAGATGAGTGTGATGAGCGCGTGGCAGAGGTGCTGACGCTGATTACCGCCTAAGATGTTCCTATGAGTATTGACCGCGCACTCCTAGACATTCTTGCCTGTCCTCAAGACAAAGGCGCTTTGTATTATCTAGAGGCTGAATCTTTTTTGTATAACCCGCGACTGCAACTTCGGTATTCGGTGCGTGACGGAATTCCGGTGATGTTGATCAACGAAGCCGAGACAGTAAACGCTGCCGAAAACGACCGCATAATGGGACTTGTCGCATCGGGCGGACTAAAACCCACCTTTGGCTAATTTGTCAGTTATCATTGACCCTTGTTCGGGCTGACTCGATCGGAGCCAGTAGGCCCCAGCCCGACGTCTCACAGTTGAAGTGTGTTTTACGCGCCTCGATTCCATGTACGTCAAAGGAGTTCATATGTCAACATTTGCCACCCGTCGTGATTATCGCGTCGCCGATCTCAGCCTTGCGCCATTTGGTCGCAAAGAAATCCATCTTGCAGAACACGAAATGCCAGGCCTGAGGTCGTTGCGCAAAGAGTACGGCACGATCAAGCCACTCACCGGTACTCGGATATCTGGTTCTTTGCACATGACGATCCAGACTGCTGTTCTCATTGAAACTCTTGTCGAACTCGGAGCAGAAGTGCGCTGGGCAAGCTGCAATATTTTTTCTACGCAAGACCATGCGGCTGCGGCGATTGTTGTTGGTCCGGAAGGAACAATGGAAGAGCCAAATGGTGTACCAGTGTTTGCCTGGAAAGGCGAAACGCTCGAAGAGTATTGGTGGTGTACTGACCAGATGATGACGTGGCCAGACGGCAACGGTCCCAACATGATTCTTGATGATGGTGGTGACGCAACGATGCTGGTGCATAAAGGAGTGGAGTTTGAAAAATCTGGCGTCGTTCCTGATCCGACAACTGCTTCGAATCCTGAACTTGCGATCGTGCTTGGTTTATTGCAGCGGTCACTGAAGCAAGATCCCAAGAAGTGGACAACGATGGCGGCCGGAATCAAGGGAGTCACCGAAGAGACCACAACTGGAGTAAAGCGCCTTTACAAGATGGCCGAAAGAGGCGAACTCTTGTTTCCGGCGATCAATGTTAATGACAGCGTGACAAAGAGCAAGTTCGACAACCTTTACGGATGTCGACACTCACTGATTGACGCAATCAATCGCGCAACAGACGTCATGATTGCCGGTAAATCAGCAGTTGTGTGTGGCTACGGCGATGTCGGCAAGGGCTGTGCACAAAGTTTGCGCGGTCAAGGAGCACGAGTTGTCGTGACCGAGATCGACCCAATTAATGCACTGCAGGCAGCGATGGAGGGGTACCAAGTAAGCACGCTTGAAGAAGTTATTGACAGCATCGATATTTTCGTAACGGCTACCGGCAATGAGGCCATTATTACGGCTGAGCACATGGGAAAAATGAAACACAACGCCATCGTGTGCAACATTGGCCACTTCGACAACGAAATTGACATGGCAGGTCTGGCCCGCAGTGGCGC
>JAEMRC010000171.1 GCA_016463545.1 Ilumatobacteraceae bacterium | reverse complement strand
AGCGCTATGACCTAGCCCTTGCGCGCGGAGCAACAATTCTTGGTGAAATTCTCGGTTCAGCAAGCAACGCTGACGCTCACCACATCACGGCTCCTGCCCCAGGCGGTACCGGTGCCATCGCGTGTATGAATCTTGCACTTGACGACGCAGGCATATCTGCAATCGACGTAAAGCTCGTCAATGCGCACGGAACGTCAACACCGCTCAACGATGCAGCGGAAGCAGCTGCAATGACTCATGTCTTCGGTCCACGCGGTGTCGCAGTCACCAGCGGTAAAGGCGTCACTGGCCACGCTCTTGGTGCAGCCGGCGCTCTTGAAGCAGCGCAAGTTGTTCTCTCGATGCAACACAAATTGATTCCACCAACCGCGGGTACTACTGAACTTGATCCGACAATGACAATCGACTTAGTCATGGGTGCTGCTCGACCGTGGGTTCCAGGTCCAGCCATCTCAAACAACTTCGGTTTCGGCGGCCACAACGGCTCAGTCATCATCGGCCCACCCGAATAGTTACTTTTCTCGATTAATGGCCCAGTGGTAACCGACACCACTCTCACCTGGGGCTTCAGGAGTTTGGTTTCGAATAGTTCTCACGTGCTTGAATCCCAGGCGTAGCGGAACTTTTCCGGATGCGATATTCGATTCCGAATGATGAATTTCTACGACATCGATTTCTGGCCACATTGCAAAAGCGAGTTTCGTCAACGCACCAGCAACTTGAGTAGCGATACCCCTACCGATGTAATCAATGTGAACCCAGTAACCAATTTCTACTGTGTTCACATCTCCGCGCAAATGTATTCCAGTCCCGCCGACTACTCGATCATCTAGGAAAATCCCCATTACAAACTCCGTGCATGTATCCCACGAGTCGGACCAGGTCTTGATGAGAGCTTCGCGCTGCGCAACAGTCTGTGGTTCAAATTTCATCCACGGCATCCAAGGTCGCAAATGTTCGGAACTCTCGGTTACTGCATCAACCAATGCCTGTGCATCAGCGATCTCGTATTTACGCACAACACAATCACCAACAAAAACCGGTGCCGGAGCGACAGACATCTGCCTCATGTACTCAGCGATCTACGAGTACGAACATAAGGTCGCATTCGCAGGCGACCTTTCCATTCAGCAACGCACGACCAGACCCTTTACCACCGCGAGCACTGATGTGACCCAACGTGGCTTGCAATTCGAGCTCATCGCCTGGGCCAACCTGGCGTCGAAAGCGAGCTCCGTCAAGTCCACCGAATAACGGCAGTTTTGATTGATGCAAAGGGTCTGTCAATAACGCGTATGCGCCTAACTGAGCAATCGCCTCACACATCAAAACACCAGGCAAAGTAGGTCGCCCCGGAAAGTGCCCTGGAAAGAACCATTCATCCCCTGTCAGCTTCCAATGCCCCACAGCTGTCACACCAACTTCGAGCGACGTCACCCGATCGATAAACAAAAACGGCGGACGATGTGGCAGGACATCAATCGGCGCAGGAAACGCGCTCACTTTTTCAACGCCTTCAACAGATTGGCTGGAGTGTCAGCGGGTGAGATCTTGTACCAAGCATTAAGAATTATTCCATCTTGAATAAGAAAAGCGGACCGAACGATACCCATGTATTTCTTTCCGTACATGGACTTCTCTTTCCAAACATCAAAAGCTTCGGCGACCACGTGCTCTGTGTCTGCCAACAATGTAAAACCGAGTTCATACTTGTCATCGAATTTCTTCTGCTTCTCTGCTTTGTCCGGACTAA
>JAEMRC010000019.1 GCA_016463545.1 Ilumatobacteraceae bacterium | reverse complement strand
GTATCGGCAAAGAATCCATTTCGTTTGCCAATTGCAGTTCGACCTGCTTCAACGATGACTGGTGTTCCCATATGTGCCTCCAAAGGGCGAGGGGCATCCTGTTTGAATGCCCGAGATATAGACCAACAATACTTTCATCACCCCTGGCTTCCTCTATCAAGGCCTTTGCGTCGTAGTCTCAGAGGCAATGAATTGGGGATATCGCAGGGGCTATCGAGTGGGGCAGATTGCTCTCTTGACTGGAGTCGGGGCAATCGTTGCTCTCGGGTTAACTGGCTGCTCAAAGTCTTCTGCTCAAACCAATCTGATCGTGCGCGGGGTAGACGAGGTGCAGGTGATGTCGCCAGCACAAGTGGCAGCGCTTCGTCAACCAGTCACAAGCACTATTGCCAAAGATGCAACTGCACCAAGTTCGGACGCAGGCAGTGCAGACACAGTGCCATTAAATGTCGATAATCGTGCACCCGAGGTGAAACTGTTTGCTGCGTATCAAAAATTTAATAGTTGTCTGAAATCTGATGGATTTAAAATTGAAGGCGATCTTCAGGATCCTAAAAATCCAGCGTTCCAAAACAAAGAGTATGTGGCCTCGCTTACAAAATGTGCAGCCCGAAGTGACATTCTTAATGTGTTGCGTGCAACGCAAGAAGCAACAGCAAAACTGACGCCTGAAGAAGTCAAGGGGCGCAATAAAATATTTAAGGCTCTGTCGGAGTGTTTGAAGAAACGCGGTTGGACTATTGAGCTGTCAGTCAGCGACGTTGGATTGTTGCAGCCAAGGCAGTTTGCTGCAGCAGACGGAACCCTGAATGAACGCGACCTTGATCAGTGCCTGACTGAAACTGGCGTAAATACAAGTGACCCAGGAGGGCCATAATGAATACTCGTAAAATAATCACTTCAATCGCGGTTGTTGCAGTTGTTGTCGGTGCAGTTTTTGTGGGCAAATCGCTCGGAGGATCCTCAACCGGAAAATCAACAGGTCTGCTCATTGTGCCGCGACAAGTTGAACGACGTTCGCTTGAAGATGTGTTGACAGTGAGTGGCGAAATCCGTCGGGACGAGACAAAGAAGATCAATTCACCAGTTGACGGACAGGTGAGTGATGTTGCAGTGAGTGATGGCGACACGGTAAATGCCGGAGACACAATTTTTTCTCTTGATGGGCGCGACTCTGTCGCAGTCAAAGGAAAGTTCGCGTTTTATCGGCCGCTTGACGTTGGCGCAGTGGGGCCAGACGTAAAACAACTTGAAGATATTCTTATTTCGTCCGGAACTGGTCTCAAGAAATCTGACGAGTTGTATACCGAAGAAACACGCACTGCGCTAGGTAAGTGGCAAGTACAACATGCGTATCCAGCCGCAGTGGCAGCATCTGAAAAAACAATCACGGTGTCATTGGGCCAAAATCAAGCCGGATACTCAATTGGCAAGTACAACTCAGTTGCATACATTATTAGTCCAGCTGCAAAAACGACTGCGGTTGGCACCGGTCCAGGGTCGGCACGCCGATTCCCGCGCGTTGCCCCCACTATTTCGATAGCGGTAGATCGCTCAAGCGTGCTTGAAGGTGGAACCGTCGTTTTCACGGTCACTGCATCAGCGGCACCAGTAGCTGACCTCACGGTCAATCTCAACGTGGCCGGATCATCAACCGGTGGAGTGAGTGCTGTCAAGAACAATGCTGACTACCCAACGATTAATAACACCGTCGTGATAGCGGCGGGCACAACGACGGCAACTATTACACGGCAGATATTTACAGATGCAGTCATTGAAGACGAAGAAGATCTGCAGATCTCTATTCAGCAGCAGAGCTTCGGGGGCACGAACGAGGCCTACACACTTGGCTCAACAAGTGCAGCACGGGTAGTGATACCTGCAAATGGTTCTGATCTGATTCGCACGCTAACGATTGAAGCGTCCACCGACAAAGTCGCCGAGGGTCGCAGTGTCACTTTGACGGTGAAAACCACAGTGAAATCAAACCAGGCACTCGATTTCTACGTCGCCACAACTGGTGTTGCTGCATCTGGTACCGATTACGTAAAAATTAATCAGGATGATTTGCAGATCGGTGCAAATAACACGACGGTGACATTCACCATCGATGCGCGTGCAGACGATGTTGTCGAAACTGACGAGGCCTTCACCGTGTCGTTGGTTGCAGACCCAAATTACGCAGCCGGATCTCAGCCCTATGTCGTGGGGACCCCTGCATCGGCAACCATCACGATCGATTCTGGTGATCTTCCAGAACTCAGTTTGGTGGGCGGTGGAATTATCAAGAAGGGTTCTTCTGCGACATTTAGCATTACGGCTGATGAGGCCGTATCCGCTGATACATCCGTGACCTATCAACTCTCTGGCTCTGCGCGTGCAGGTGATGACTATGGCGTGCTCAGCGGAGTCACGGTGCTGAAAAAGGGAACGAAATCAGTCAAGGTCACTGTCGATACTCTCAACAACGGCATTATTTTTAAACCGAGCGACATGTTGGTTGCGAACTGGCCGTCACGTATTGGAACATTGAACGTGAAGGCGGGCGAGTTTGTTCTGCTCGGAAAAACGCTCTTTAATCTGACCGAGCCAGTATTCACTGTTGTAATGAGCGTTAGTCCAACAGATCGCGCAAAATTATCCCCTGGAATGATCGTCAAAGTGAACTTCAATGCTGGTGAAAGCATTCTTGATGGCAAGATCAGCGAACTTGACGAATCACCGACGGTAGATGCTCAAGGAAACTCTACGTATGAAGGAAAGGTTCTGGTTGCGTCTGATCTGGAGTCTGTCGATGGCGCAAAAGTATCAATCGATGTGACTCTTGAGAAAAAAGACAATGTTCTCGCCGTCCCTGTTGCTGCAGTATTGCGGGCATCTGACACTGACGAGGTACGAGTCGTCAACGATAAAGGAACCATCACCAGAGTAAAAGTCAAGATTGGTCTGATCGACGGAGAATGGGCAGAAATAATTGAGGGACTCAATGGTGACGAACTTGTCGTGATTGATGTTGATCCAGCAGCCGACAATCCAAATGCTGTGACGCAGAATACCTAAAACTATGTCAGCAGAAGCAGTAATGGAACTAGCGAACGTCTCGCGCACCTATGGCCAGGGAGAAGCAACGGTGTTTGCATTGCGCAATGTCTCACTTCGCGTGCTCTCTGGTGAGTTTGTTTCGATTGTTGGTCCGTCTGGTTCCGGAAAATCCACCATGCTCGGATTATTGGGCTGTCTTGATGTACCAACGAGTGGCACGATCACAGTTTGCGGAAAAGAAATCACCGCATTGGGCGACGCCGATCGCACTGCTGTTCGAGGACGAACAATCGGATTTGTTTTTCAGCAGTTTCATCTGATTCCGCATCTTGATGCGGCTGGCAATGTCGAGACCGCACTTCTGTACCGTGGATTCAAACCAGCCGAACGTCGTGATCGTGCTCTTGCAGCACTTCAACAAGTTGGACTACTTCCGCGTGCAGACCATCGCCCTGTTCAATTATCAGGTGGGGAACAACAAAGAGTTGCGCTTGCTAGGGCACTGGTAACGGAGCCGCGCATTCTGCTTGGCGACGAGCCAACAGGTGCCCTTGATACTAAAAATGCGGCGATGGTGATGGAGTTATTTGCCAATCTGCGTTCTCCCGAGCGTGCAGTAATCTTGGTGACACACGATCCAGGAGTTGCAGCAGCAGCAGACCGCAAGATTTCAATGCTTGATGGTGAGATTGTGGCAGACGAACGCAAAGCGGTGGTGTTGTGAGCACGTTTGTCGATCTACTGCGGGTATCACTCGGTGGACTACTGGCGCGCAAGGTAAGAACTGTCCTGTTGCTGCTGGGCCCGATGATTGGTGTCGCAGCAATTATTGCTGCCGTGGGTCTCACCGATAGCGCAAAAGGTGATCTCAAACGCAAAGTTACTGAACTTGGTACCAACCTCGTACTGGTCTCAGCGCAAAGCAGCGTGGGGCGTCAAAACCCGACTCTCCCTAAAGATGCAGCCGATCGAGCAAGCAAGGTCATTACGGTTGAAAAAGTTGCAGCAATTGCACAGTTGGCAAACATTGTGGTGACGCCGTATGAGCGAGCAAAGTCACAGTTTGAGACTGTTCCTATTCCTGTCGTTGCAGTAGACGATCAGTTGCCCAATGTTTTAGAGGTGCCGCTTGTCAGTGGTCGATGGATAAATGCTTTTGATGAATCGGCAACAACTCGAGCCGCCGTGATCGGTATTGGTCTTGCCCGTGAATTCAACTATTTACCCGGAGAAATGCGAACGATCGAACTTAATGGCATTCGGTATGGCGTGGTCGGAATTCTTGACAAAGTAGAACTTGAGCCAGCATTTGACAATGCTGTATTTATTGCCTTTCGTGCCGCAGAGCAGGACTTTGTTGACAACGACATTCAGCCAAACAAGGTATATATCCGTTGCAAAAATGGTACAGAAACTGAAACTGCCATCGCGCTAAAAACGGCTATCAACCTTGGTGGGCCCCAAGAAGTGCAGACTGAAATAAAGGCAGCAGCGCTAGAGCTTGCAGCACAAAGTGATCGTCAACTGCAACTCATTGTCGTATCAATGGGTTTACTCGCAGTCATTGTTGGTGGACTCGGTATTGCCAACGTAATGTCAATCTCCGTTATTCAACGCTCGGCAGAGATCGGTATTCGTCGTGCACTCGGACACTCCCGCGCAATCATCGGGGCGCAATTTATGCTCGAGTCACTTGTCGTAGGTTTTCTGGGTGGAGTGATGGGCGTGTTGCTGGGAATTGGTGCAATTTTTACAGGAGTCAAAATTTCTGGATGGGTGTTTGTGTTGGCGTCGTGGCTGCCACCTGCCGGAATCGTGTTGGCGATGTTGATTTCAGTCTTGGCTGGCGTGTATCCATCGACGCGAGCTGCACGACTAGAGCCACTCGAAACACTTCGTCTCGGATAAAAATTGTTTGATTATTTTCTCTAACAAATAACGCGCTGGCGACACGGACTAGGGTGATGTGAATGGGGAAATATACGGGAGACTTTGATTCACTGAATACGCACGAACTACCGTCATGGTTTAACGGAGCCAAGTTCGGGATCTTTGTTCATTGGTATCCGTCTACCATGCTCGCGTATGCACCAATCACCGACGATCCGTTCACGCTTGCGCGAGAAAAGGGCGAAAAAGAAGCGTTCACCGAGAGCCCGTATTCGGAGTGGTACTGGAACTCGCTTCAGTTTCCTGAGTCATCAGTCGCAAAACATCATGCCAAAAAATATGGTGACAAACCGTATGAAGATTTTGTTCCCGAATGGCTCGAGGCCACTCACGGGTGGCAACCAGAGAGATGGGCAGAACTTTTCTCCGCCTCTGGTGCGATGTATTGCGTGATGGGGACAAAACATCATGACGGTGTGTTGCTGTGGCCGAGCGCAACTCCGAATCCGCATAAGGGTTCGGCATGGTCGTCATCTCGTGACATAGTCGGAGAATGCGCCGACGCAGTGCGTTCGGAGGGGATGCGTTTCGGGGTGTATTACTCAGGCGGAATCGATTGGACATTCCAAGGGCTTGGTATCGACGGATGGGCAGGACTCTATGGCGCTATCCCGCAGGACGACACCTATCACGCGTATGCCGACGCGCACTATCGCGAACTCATTAGTCGCTATAAACCAGATGTGTTGTGGAACGACATCGGGTACCCACGCTTTGGTGAAGGATCAGCAGATCTGATGGCGCATTTTTACAACACCAATCCAGAGGGAGTCGTCAACGATCGCTTTGACTTTTTAGGTGTCATGGCCGGAAAATCCCACGCGGACTTTACGACGCCGGAGTACACAACAAAGCCAGCAATCGGCACCAAGAAGTTTGAAGTGTGTCGCGGAATCGGAACAAGTTTTGGTTATAACGAAGCAGAAGATGACTCTAGTTATGCATCACCCACTGAACTCATTCATATGTTGGTCAACATCGTTGCCGATGGCGGAAACTTGTTGCTCAATGTTGGTCCAATGGCGACAGGAGAAATTCCGTGGGCTCAACAAGAGCGCCTCTTAGCGATTGGTCAGTGGTTGTCAGTCAACGGAGACGCAATTTATTCGTCATCAACGCATTCCCAAAGTTCGCTCGTGACATCTGAAGGACTCCCTGTGCGGCTCACTGCTGGCATCGACGGCGGAACCTACGCCATTGTCATGGGACGTCCGAGTGGCAAAATTGTGCACATCACGGGGCTCCCACAAGGAGAAACAACATTGCTTGGGTACGACGGTCTTCTTCAGCGAATCGGTGACGATGTGATCTTGCCGTTTCGTCCCGACAACACACCTGCATTTACGCTGCGCGTCATCTAACTAACGCGAGCGTGCGCATGATGTCTGCTGCAACGCGGGCTGCGCCCGGAATCGCAACACGACACGGAGCCGTCACCCCTGCTTCGTTGATGGTGTACGCGACTGGACAGAGGTGTAGGCCATCAGGGGACCGCACGGCAACCTTGCGCGACTGAGGGCACAGATTGCCGTCAGTCTCTTTCGAGCAGCGCAGAAATCTCTTTGCTTTGCCTTTGGAGTTATAGAGCGACCGAGCGACGCTGACATAACGATTATCGGTGCGACGAGCCAACTGAAACAGTGACTGGTTCAAGACATCAGTAAAAGTGACTGAATGTGTTTGTGCCCGAATAAGTTCTTGGTCAATCGACCGACCGAATCCGGTGAGAATGATGGTGCTTTTTGGAAAATTAGCAATCAGTTGCTTGATGTATCTGGTTGTCACCTGCGTAATTTGCTTGGGGCTCGGTGATTCACCATTGGCAGTCATGCATGGCGTGAGATAGTTACCAACAAACACAATAATGACAAACTTTGGAGCGTATTGCTGTGCATCTATTTTTGCCTGATCATGCCAGTCGCATGCGTTGTATCCAAAGAATGCTCTCGAAATAAGGTCTGTATCAAGAGCTCGTCTAATACTGCGACGTAAGTATGGAGTGACCTCGACGCCAATCGAGTCGCCATAGAGCAAAACAGGTGAAGACTTTAATTTGTCGCTAGGGGTGGCAGCTTCTACAGATGTAGAGATGGTAGATAACAAAATAAAAAAGGCGACTAAGACAACAAAATGCCGATTGGTAATTCGCATTTTCAGATCGTGCATCAGTTGAAGATGATGACGAGTGTTATCGGCCGCTCTGCTTCTTTTTAGCAGTGCGTTCACGTTCTTTACGTTCTTTGCGAATGGCACGTTTTGCGGCCTGGGCGTCTTCGTCAACGGTTCGTACAGTCACAGCGGTGTTACTTGATGTACTCGCAAAGCGAGCATCTGTTGCAACAAGTTGACGGAATCCGACCAATGAACGTGAATATTGCACGACCATCAGCCGTACGGCATCAAGGCCAAATGTTTCTAGTGCCTCTGGAAGCACGGCATGCAGTTCTTCTAACGTGGGGTCCTCGGAGGAATCCCCTAATTTTTCGATGCAGTGCTGAGTGCAGGGCTCGCCCAAAATAATGCCGGCATCGTGACTTGCCCGTCGCCGCGAAATACCATCGCGAATTGCCCCGCCAAGAGAGGCAGGCGTGGCATATGCCTCGGCAGAGAGCCCTGTGACCTTGGCAAAGGCATCTTTTAGGTCGCCATCAAGGGCAGATGCCAAAGATGACAATGAGTCATCAGTAATAGATTCAAGAACTGCGGCGTATTTCAGGCCAAGCAGAATTTTTTCTTTGTCGTCGCTCATTGTGTTCCTCCGTGTGTCCATAAGAGGCTATTGGCAAGAACACGTTGTTCATCAGCCCTGTTCATCAAGTTACTTATGTAGCCAGAGCCTGAATCTCTTTGACATGCACATTCACAGGCACTCCTGTGCGCACGTTTGGAAGTGATCCACCGATACCCAGATTGGATTTCCAGTTCACTTTCCACTCAATCGACAATCGAGCCTTGAACACCCCTCTTGGTTTCGCGCTTGACGCGTGCTTGTACGTATACATACACGCAGACTTTGCCAGGTCGCCATCACGTATTTTCCACACAGCACCAGGTCCGGGACAGGAGATGTCTCCCGTTCCGAGTGTTCCGTCTCCGGGGGAATAAATAATACGGGAAGGAGTTGCGGTTGTCTTGACCCACAGCACTCCAGCAGATGTTGTGACGTATGCCTTGACGGAGAGTGGGTGCCATAGTGCACGAGAAACCCAAAACCATGTGCCAACTTTGACTATTGATTGTCGTGCTGGAGGAGCCATGCCAACTAGCGGGTTCGCAATATTGTCGAAGGCTTTGTCTGATGCGGTTTTTGCAAGTTCTACATGGGCTGTCTCCTTTACCCAATATTCGCTAAAAGTTTTGGGAGGGCCGACACACCGACGTTGAAAAGCGGAGTAATACGCGTCTCCCATTTTGCGAATAATGCGAATGGGCTTTCCTGTTGATTCATCAATCTCCGTTGAATAGCGCCATGTGCAGGAAGATTTTTCTTCCGGCGGATCTCCGTACGAGACCTCCGCGCTGATGATGGTTCCGAGCAGTGAGCCCGCCCCAGTTGCAGTGCTGCCAACATCGGCGATGTCAGCGGCATGAGCAATCGAACCACCCGTAGTACCGGGAGCAATGAGGATCGCGCCGATCAGTCCTAGGACGCAACACAGGTACGTCGTAAAAACTGCGAGCCGTGATCCCCGATAATGCATGACGCCCCCTTTCCCCGTTGTGGCCGATGGATACAACACTGGAATGTGGATTCTGCTGCACTTGAGTGGAAATTGTCGGTCAGGGTGATTTGGGTTCACAACCGCTAGATTTGACATACCCCGAAAACAGGAGCCCACCCCTGAGTGGTCTTTGGGAACAGGCAAACAATGACCCAGCAACATCCCGATTTGGCCGCTGAGCAGCAGTTCATTGACCATGCCTACGATTGCTTAGAGCGCAGCAAGACCGATGCCTGGAAACTGCGGGATATGACACAACCCGGACTTGGCGGAACATTTCAGGCCAGATACGAGCGGGATGTCTTTGACGAGGCTCTCATTAATCGCCTTGTGCAACTAGATCTGCGTGATGCGGCGTTGGTGTTTGGTCGGATTGATCGAATGGCTGAGTCACCAGACGCTATTGAGAGTTTTCATATCGGTCGACTGGCCGTATCTGATGAGAATCGCGAACCGGTAGTTGTCGACTGGCGCGCGCCTGTTGCAGAACCCTTTTATCGAGCTACTGGTCGCGAGACCATGGGACTCGCACGGCGCCGACATTTTGCGGTGCAGGGTCGCGAACTGTTAGGAATCGAAGACGAACTATTCGGTGACCTTCATCTAGGTGTTGGACACGACGAAGGATTAGGTGGGGAACAAAGCCTTGGTGCTGGTCTGAGTGGTTACAGCACATTGCTATCTGTGTTGCAACGCGGTCGTACAGGACAACTTGGCGACATTGTCGCGACGATTCAATCAGAGCAAGACGAAATCATTCGTTCGTCATCATCAGGTGTTCTTATTGTGCAGGGTGGTCCCGGTACAGGAAAAACAGTTGTTGCTCTGCATCGCGCTGCATATTTGCTGTACACATTTCGTTTTCCGCTCGAAGACCAGGGCGTATTAGTGATTGGGCCAAACAGAGTCTTCTTGCGTTACATTGAGCGAGTTCTTCCGTCACTTGGCGAAGCAGGTGTTGAACAAGTAGTGCTTGCTGATCTCGTGCGTGGTGTCGACTGGGGAGGCACCGACACTGTGGCAACTGCTCGGGTGAAGGGCTCTGTCACAATGGCCAAGGTCATTAGCAAGGCAGTGGCAGATCGCGAGCGACCATTGCGCGAAGATGTCGTGTTCTCGTTTCGCACTGGTTATGTTCGGCTTCGCGCTAGCGAATCAGAGCGCATTGTCAAAAATGCAAAACGTCGATTTGGTCATCACAATGCTGCGCGACGATGGGTCGAAACAGAAGTATGGAACGCCATTATCTCTACCTGGCGCACCGAAGTAGAAATCGATGAGATAAAAGATGTTCTTCGACAAACGCCAGAATATCGCCAAGCGATCGAGAGCATGTGGCCGATACTTACGCCAGCAGAACTGTTGCATGACTTATTTGGAAGTAAAGCACTTCTGAAACTTGCCGCTGCAAAGTTTTTGTCAGAAGAGGAGTACTTGAGTTTGTATCGTCCTCGCACCGACGATGTCTCGGCAGTCAAATGGTCTAGCGCTGATGTGGCGCTTCTTGATGAGGCACGTGCGCGTCTTGGCGTGCGAGGTGGCAAGGCTGGCAAAGTTGACGAAACAGACGATATTCGTATGTACGGACACATTGTGGTTGATGAGGTGCAAGACCTCACGCCGATGCAACTCAGTATGGTGGCGCGACGCTCTCTCAATGGCGCGATGACGGTTGTCGGAGACATTGCTCAAGCCACTGGGCCATTTGCGCCGTCTCATTGGGATGACATCACAAAGTATCTACCAAATGTCAAGGGCTCACGAATTGTCGGATTGTCGGTGGGGTATCGCATTCCATCTCAGATCATGGAACTTGCTGACAAAGTGATGCAGGCAGCAACGCCGGGTCTGCGTTCTCCACGAAGCGTGCGCGACGGTGATGAAGTTCCAATCTTTGTGCGTGCAGAAACAAGACAAGATGTGATTCGTTTGGCTGTCGAGCAAACAAAGATATTGGCAGAACGACTCGGAGACGCGAGCACCGGTGTTGTGTGTCCAGATTCCATGGTGGACGAAATTTCGGCTGCTCTGCAACTGCTTGGAGTTGATCACGGTCGAGCCAATACTGCAGCCTTGGATAATGCAATTACTGTTGTTCCGGTGAGTTTGGTAAAGGGCCTCGAACTAGACGGAGTTGTGGTGGTTGAACCTGCTGCCATCGTGTCTGACGAATTGCACGGCTTGCGAGCACTCTATGTTGCTCTCACGCGATCGACTCGAAGTCTTGTCATTGTGCATCATCAAGAACTTCCGGAGGCAATGCGCTAGTCCGGTGTATTGCGAGACGCGTTATTGCAATGCATCCAACGCAGCGACAATGAGTGGCAGGTATCGCAAGGCTTTATCGGCATCTGCTGGTCGTTTGCGTTCTACTGCAGTTGTGACTAAACCAATCATCCGTTCGATATCAGCAGAAATATCAAGACTTGAGTCTTTGAGCATTGGCTTGAGGACTTGCCAGTTAGCCAGAACATCATCAAGGCGTGATTGTGCAGTCTTATTATCGCCACTAGCAACTGCATCTCCGAGTCCGCGCGTTGCTTGAATAATATTTGTGAGCAATTCTTTAACTGTGCCAACAGGCAGGGTGGTGGTGACATTGACTTTGGCAGGGGCCGTTGTGTCGGTGGAGCCGACAATTGTTGTGGAACAACTTGCTAGTGCGATGAGCACAGCGACGACAAAAGTAGTTGTGATTTTTTTCTGTGTGCTCAGGCGCACGATGTCTCCTTAGGCGGTTGTTACTAAAATTCGCAGGCTGGCAAACGGTTCCACCTTCACCGAATTACCCTCTATGTCCACAGTGACTGATCCAGTTTTTAGAGACGATGTCACTACGCCAGAGCGTCCCGGAACAAGATGCGTCTCTTCTAGAAAATCGAGTATTCCAGCGGCAAACTCAAGTTCTTCTGGAATGCGACTGACGGTAAACGCGTGGCCAACTTCGACGTCGGAGAGCCTGACTGCAAGTGGCGCGGTGTATCCGGTTCCGGGGATGGGATTGCCGTGTGGACATGTTGTCGGACGACCGAGTACGCGCGCGATGGCGTCTTCCACTTCAGTAGACATGACATGTTCCCATTTGCCTGCTTCGCGATGTGCTTGAGCCCATGACAAACCAAGCATGTCAGTCAAAAAGCGTTCAGCCAGTCGGTGACGGCGAACGACACTTTGTGCAAGTTCTTCACCCTTGGATGTAAGTTGTATTTTTGCATCGCGAATGGTGATCAGTTTCTCGGCTTCAAGGCGGTGCATCATTTCTGAAACAGACGGTCTCGAAACTAAAAGCCGATCAGCAATGCGAGCCTGAATAACTTCGACGTCATCTTCGCGGAGTTCGTAGATGCATTCGCAATATTCCTCAAATGCTGGATGATGTTCTCCAGGACTAGGCATACCGACAGACTACCCGAGGACGCAACAAGGGTCACTTTGAGCGATCAATGTATCTAGCCCTGATGATTCTGCCCTGATGATTCTGCCCTGATGATTCTGCCCTGATTGTTATAGACGACCCATTTCTTTGTCTTCACGAATAGCAGCCTTAATTGCATAGCCAAGGATGATCGAAGGAGCAAGTAGGACTCCGCCGATCACCAGCGTCACAGTGATGACAGAAACAATGGGTCCAGAAAAGCCCATCACAAACGCCATCACAAATGTGCTGATGCTGACGGCCCAGAGCAGGTATCCGATGCGGTTTGCCAGCAGAGTGTATTTGGCGATTATTTTGCGCTGACCTAGAACACGGTCGTCTTGGGCTGAACGGCCTGTTGGGGGAGAATCCATACCATAGAGAGGGTAGGGCTTTTCTTGTGGTTTGGCGTGCCTCAGGAGTATTTGTCGCGGTGTGATTGGTGTCATCGCCAGACGATCAGTAGCGTGACAGGGGCATGGAAACTGTCGTTGAACTGAGTGGAGTAGTAGCGGTACTCAGTAATTTTCCAGCACTTGCCGGAATTGATCTTGTGGTGCACCGCGGCGAGATTGTTCTGCTGCACGGGCCCAACGGCGCTGGAAAAACTTCTGTGTTGCGCGTGTGTGCTGGACTCTTGCCAATCGAACGCGGAGAAGGTTCGGTGATGGGCGTGAACTTGCGAACTCACCGCGAGAGCGTTCGTGAGCAAGTCGGACTTCTGGGTCATTCAAATGGTTTGTATTTAGAACTCACCGTCACTCAGAACGTCTCCTTTTGGGCATCTACGGTTGGAGCGACTGCACAAGAAGTTGCGCTGGCGATGCAACGAATGAAAATTGACGGCCGCCTCGCTCACGTCAAAGCATCACAATTGTCTGCTGGCCAACGCAGGCGTTGCGCACTTGCATCTTTGATCGTTCGACGGGCATCACTATGGCTACTTGATGAGCCCCATGCCGGTCTTGATACCGCGGGGCAAGATGAACTAGATGCAATCTTGCAGAGTGCGGTGAGCAGCGGTGCCACAGTCGTACTTGCTTCTCATGAAACCCAAAGATCTCGCTTGTTGGCAACGCGTGTTATCAAGGTAGACGGTGGACTGATTTCTGGTAGCGAATCATGACGTCGCGCATGCAGACAGTTCGTCGCGTCTCTCTGGCGGTCGTGCGCAAAGATCTGCGCATCGAATGGTCGAGCAAGGTATTGCTGAACCAGGTAGCACCATTTTCTTTGGTGATTATGATTATGTTCGCTTTTGCGCTCGATAACGAAGGAATTTTGCAACGTGTTGCCCCGGGGTTGGTGTGGCTGGCGACACTCTTTTCAATGTTGGTCATTGTGCAAAGATCTTTTGCCGTAGAAACTGCAGATGGCGCACTTGATGCACTGCGGGTGGCGGGTACAGAACCGCTCGGAATTTTTATCGGTAAATCTTTGGCATTAATGGTGCAGTTACTGGCCCTTGAATTGATGTTGTTGGCAATTGCACTTGTGTTGTACGCGGTCGAACCCACAGCAATGGGGTATGCCGAGACCTTTGCCACAATGCTCATAGCCACTATTGGGCTGGGCTTCGTGGGTACGCTTTACGGTGGTTTGGGTGCTGGTGCCCGCGGACGCGAGACATTGCTTCCACTTTTATTACTGCCAGCAGTAGCGCCAGTTTTGATTGGTGCAACTCGGGCAACTGAGGCGGCGTTCGGAAGTGGTGGTGCACAATCATCAGAAGGTTGGCCGTGGATTGGTTTGTTGGCAGTGTTTGCGGGTGTTTTTGGTGCAGTTGGTGCATTGGCTTTTGGGCCGATGATTGAGGAGTAGGACAAATGACAACAACTCAGAGCACGGCAACACCAACGACGCAAAAATTGGGTATCGCTACTGCGACTGCAGTTATTTTTCTGGTGCTGAGCGGATTGATTTTTTCTGCTGAAGATGTTGTGCAGGGCAGCACCGTGCGAATGATGTATGTGCATGTGCCGTCAATCTGGGTGGCGTACTTGGCTTTTGGGCTCACAGCATTGTGTTCTGCCGTGTATGTGAGTAATCGCTCGCGTTCTCTCATTTGGGATCGTTTTGCAGGTGCCTCCGCTGAGATCGGGGTGTTATTTGTGGCGATTTCGCTTGTGACAGGCAGTCTCTGGGGACGATTGACATGGGGAACATTTTGGGTATGGGATGCACGACTCACGAGTACCGCATTTTTGTTCATCACATATATTGGTTATCTTGCAGTGCGCCGTTTGGGCGGAACGTTTAGTCAACGCGCTCGTCGATCAGCAATTATGGCGCTTCTTGCAGTTCTCGAAATACCGCTCGTACATTTCAGTGTCAACTTGTGGCGCACACTTCATCAAAAGGCCTCGATTGCTGATCCAAATGCAAAAGTACAACTTGATGGTTTCATGCTTTTTACTTTATTTTGGGGCCTCATATCTTTCAGCATGCTGTTTGCTTGGTTGCTCATTCATCGACAACGTCTGATGGCTTTAGAAGATGCAGTCCAGGACCAAGGTCTCGATCGCGCAATCCAAGAACGCCGAACAGAAGCAGGACGCTGACATGGACCACGCGTCATTCATTATCGGAAGTTACGTACTGACAATTTTTTCAGTTGCCGCGTACGCAATATCGATTTTGCGTCGTGGGCGCAAACTTGGGGCCATCACATCAGATGACGACAAGCCATGGATCTAACGCCGCGCCCCATCGCCGATGCAGAGTCACGTGCGCAGAAACAGCGTCGTCGCTGGGCTCCGATGATCATCGTGGCCCTTGCCTTGGTTGCCGGTGGTGTCGTAGTGAGTCAATTTCTGACCAGTGCGATTGATTATTACTGCAATGTCGACGAAGTTGGCGTGCGTGATGGATGCGTCGGTCAACGGCGGATTCGAGTGCAAGGAATTGTGGTCGAGAACTCACTTAAACAGACAAGCGGTGTCTCTGAGTTTTCTCTAGTTTTTAATGACAAGACTTTGCGAGTTCGATATCAGGGAGACCCCGGAGGTGTTTTTCAAGAGTGTATTCCGGTGGTGGCACACGGTCGAGTAGTAGACGGAGTTTTTGATAGTGATCGGATCGAAGTCAAGCACACGAATCAGTATGTTGAGAAAAATAAGACTCGATTTGAAGCAACAAAGGAGACAGCAGCGTGCTCGCAGTTGCCGGGGTAAGCGGATCTCTTGGTCGGGCAGCATTGCTGATCGGCTTAGTCGGAGCCGTGTTCGGAATGTTTGCAAGTGTCATGGGCACGCGTCAACATGACGAAAAAGTTCTGCGGCTAGTACCGCGGTTTGCCACATTATGTGTTGTCGCCACTGTGGGTGCATTTGTCTGCATGGAATATGCCATGATCACGCGGGATTTCTCACTGGCGTATATTCAAAAAGTTGGCTCAAAAAGTACGCCAGCCATCTATAACTTCACCGCAGTGTGGAGTGCTCTAGAGGGATCAATTTTAATGTGGTTGCTGATCCTGGCTGTTTGCACGGTGATCATCGCATGGAAATATCGCAGCAGACTTATTGATCCACTTGTCGGATGGGCAATGGCGACAATGTTTTTTGTGTGCACATTCTTTTTCATGCTCACGCTTGGGCCAGCGAATCCATTCGGCAAGGGGGCGGCGGGAGTCCTTGATGGTCCCGGTCCTAATCCGTTGTTACAAAATCACATCCTGGTTCTTTTTCATCCACCAATTTTGTATGTGGGATACGTGGGCATGACGATTCCGTTTGCCTTTGCAATCGGCGCACTGATTACTGGTCGGTTGGGGGAAGGTTGGTTATTAGAGACTCGGCGATGGGCATTATTCTCATGGGGTTTCTTGACGTTTGGAATTATTCTTGGCGGTTGGTGGAGCTATGAAGTCTTGGGTTGGAGTGGCGTATGGGCGTGGGACCCAGTTGAGAATGCTTCGTTTATTCCATGGCTAACCGGTACCGCATATATCCATTCGGTGCTGGTGCAAGAACGGCGCGGAATGTTGCGAGTCTGGAACCTGTCGCTTTTGATTGCCACTTTTAGTTTGACAATTCTGGGAACGTTCCTGACGCGCTCAGGCGTGCTGAATAGTGTGCATGCTTTCAGCGACAGCGACATCGGGCCATATCTCTTGACATTTTTTGGAGTCATTGTGCTTGTCTCCGTTGGACTGATTGGTTGGCGAGGTGAAAAACTGCGATCCCCCGGAACAATTGACTCACCAATCTCTCGAGAAGGTGCGTTTTTGGCAAACAATGTGCTGTTTGGAGTCTTCGCATTTGTCGTGTTACTCGGAACAGTTTTCCCATTAATCGTCGAAGCCCTTCAGAATCGGCAGTTGATCGTGGGTGAGCCATTTTTTGATCAGTTAGCGACGCCCATCGGAATCACACTGTTGGTGCTGATGTGCATCGCCCCGGTTTTGCCGTGGCGCAAAGCCTCTGGTGAGTTGTTGCGCCAACGTTTGTTCTGGCCAGCATGGGCTGGTATCGCTGCTTTAGTGATGAGTCTGGCCGTCGGAGCGGTGGGTCTTGCTCCGCTATTGACATTCACGCTTGGTGGATTTGCAGCCGGAGCTGCGCTGCGACAACTTGCCTTAGCGACGCGACGTCAAGGACTACGTGGTCTTGTTGGTCGCGCCAATGGCGGCATGGTCGTGCATATCGGGGTCATTATTATCGCCGTTGCTTTGGCTGCCTCTAACTCGTACACGCGTAGTCAAGAAATTACTTTAACCGTGGGCAAGCCTGCTCAGTACGGCGGCCATAGTTTTGAATTTGTACGTTTTGTTGAAGAAAAAGATGACCGCCGAATTTCTGTTAAGGCAGAAATTATTATTGATGGCAGCGGAACGTATGCACCGGCAATCCAAAAGTTCATAAACATGGGGCAAAATATCGGAACTCCGTCTGTGAAATCAATGTTCACAAAAGATATCTATCTCACTCTGCAACCACCCGTAAAAGTTTCTACTAACACTGCAAAGATCAAAGTCTTCATCAAGCCTCTCATGATGTGGCTCTGGATCGGCGGCGGTCTGATGGGTGTCGGAACATTATTGGCGGCTTTCCCGGGTTCGCGTCGTAAACCCACCGATCCAGTCTCGGCGCCGATTGCCCAAGAGGCGTCTGTATGACGCCACCACGTCGCGTTCAAAAAACGGCACCGATGGTGGCTGGAGTCGTTGGCCTGATCGCGGTGGCGTTGCTTGTGATGTTGGCAAATGCCTCGCCAAGCGACGGAGAAACCGCATCGTCGCCCCTGCTTGGTCGCGCAGCCCCTGCAGTGCAATCCACGACGCTTGATGGTGATTCGTTTGATATTTCTCGGCGTCGTGGTAGTTGGGTGATGCTGAATTTTTTCAATTCCACATGCGTTCCGTGCATTCAAGAACATGGTGCTCTTCGGGATTTTGTTGCAACACAAACAACTCAGGCTGATGCTGTGGAATTCTTCACAATTATCAACGACGATAATGACGATGCCGTTCGCTCCTTTTTTAAGGCCAACGGAGGAGACTGGCCAAAAGTCAAAGACTCTGATGGCGCGATCTCTGTTGCTTTTGGTGTAGCCAAGGTTCCTGAAACATGGATCATCGACCCCAATGGCTTTGTGCGGATGCGAGTTGTTGGCGGAGTTAAACAAGGTTTTCTTGAAGATCGAATTACCGAACTACGTCAACAATTTGAAGGCTCATCACGATGATGTCAACTCTGAATAAAAAACTCAAGGCGTGGCCCGTCTGGATGTTGATGGGAATACTGGTCGTCGCACTTCTTGCGGTAGGGGCTGGTCGCCAATCTGGACCACTCACTCAAGAAGATCGCATTGACAATGTCACTCAACGACTTGCTTGCCCAACATGTGACGGTGAAAGCGTCTATGTGTCCCAGGCACCTTCATCTCAAAACATCCGCAACGAAGTTGCTCGCCAAGTGGCAAGCGGCCAGCGCACAGATGATGAAATCGTGGCTTTTATCGAAAGTAGTTTTGGTGGACAAGTGCTGCTTGTTCCGCGGGCAACTGGTCTGGACGCTCTCATTTGGGTGTTGCCAATTGCTGTGTTGGTGTGCTGCACTGCCGGATTAGCACTTACATTTAGGCGCTGGAAACGTGAGCAGGGTGGCCAAGCGTCAGATGCTGATCGTGCTCTTGTGGCGCAATTATTAGAACTTGACACTGATCCCACGGATTCACTGTGATGCACAACAACGACACGCAGGATCAAGAACGTGAAGAACAGAAATTTTTGTTGCAGTCGCTTCGAGATCTTGAGCGCGAGTATCTTGCTGGTGACATTGATGAGATTGACTACCAGACACTGAAGTCCGGCTACATCGCTCGAGCCGCAGACATCACGCGCGCCATGGAGACAACGGATGTCTTGGAATCCGAGATGGCACCACGTCGAATACTTCGGTCCATTTCAACGGTCGTTGTTGTGTTGGCAATTGCACTTGGGGCAGGTTGGTGGGTGGCCGCACAATCCGGACAGCGTTTACCTGGTCAAAACATCACTGGCGGAACTCCAGAAAGCACATCATCGATACTGTCGCAGGCACGCTCGGTCAATATGAGCAATCCGGTGCAGGCGATTCAGTTGTATTCAGGTGTGCTCAAAATTGAACCAGACAATGTTGAGGCACTGACTTATCGCTCATGGCTATTGGCGTTAGCAGCGAATAGTGCATCAACAAACCTGCGCGACACAGCAATGGCCACGGCAATACAAGATTTGACGCAAGCCACAACTATCGACCCTTCGTATCCAGATGCGTGGTGTTTTTTGGGAATCGTTGAATTTCGCTTTCTTGAAAATGCAACGTTGGCACAATCACCGCTAAAAAAATGCCAAGACCAGAATCCGCCCCATGAAGTTGCTTCGTATGTCGAAGCAATTGTTCAGCAAGTCAACGAGGCAGTGGCTTCAAAAAAATAATTACAATGTTTGTAATTGTGGCGGAGCAAAACACTCTGCGCTGACAAAATGAGCACCGTCTCGATGCAAGACATATACGGCTGCTTTGCGTGAATCAGTAGGGGTCGTCATTTCAAGTCCACGTCGAATGAGTGCTTGTACTGCGGCAGGGATGACATCACCATGACTACAGAGCACTGCGTTGTCCTCGACTTCATTGAGCAGTGCAAGAGTTTCTTCGAAGTCTGTCGCTTCAGCAAGTCGAGGTTCGATGCGGACAGTCAGGCCACAATGTGCAGCGATTGGCTCGACTGTTTGAACGCACCGAAGATATGGACTTGAATACACAGCAGGCGGTGAATATATCGAAAATGTTTCGATGAGAAATTGAGATTGTTGGATTCCGGCAATCGAAAGAGGTCGATCAAAGTCGGAGCCGTCCCAGCGAGAGCGACTGCCAGCCTTGGCATGTCGAACAAGAAACACAGGCATGGCGCTTAGCGTATAAGTAGAACTAGCCAAAGTCCTAATAATCAGGCAGACTTGAGCCGTGGGATTTTTTGATCGAAATCGACAGGATGCAGAGGCTCAAGGGTTTGATCCTGCTCGTTTGCCGCCAGGCCAATATCTGACGGACAGATTCCCGGTCTTACATGTTGGCGATGTCCCAACATATGCCGATGGTGAATGGAACCTTTCTATCTCGGGTCTCGTTGATGCGCCGTACACGCTCACGTACGACGAATTGACCGCTCTGCCATCGCATACCATTACAACGGATATCCATTGCGTTACGAAATGGTCAAAGTTCGATACAGGATGGACTGGGGTTCGAGTTCGCGACTTGTTAGAGCATGCGGGCATGTCGAGCGACGCAACACATTTCATGGGTCACGCCGAGTATGGCTACACAGCCAATTTGCCGTTAGCTGATGTCATGGGTGATAACGCACTCGTTGTGTATGCCTTTGAAGGCGAGCCAATTGAGCCAATTCATGGCGGTCCTGTACGCCTCTTGGTTCCGCACTTGTATTTCTGGAAATCTCCTAAATGGCTGAGAGGTCTTGAAGTCACTGCAAGCGACAAGCCTGGTTTTTGGGAGCAAAATGGCTATCACATGTACGGTGATCCATTTTTAGAACAACGCTTCTGGGGTGACTAACAAAAAAGTTTTTGTTAGACGGTGGTGGTGCAGAATGTGTCGCCCTGAGGCAATGAGCCAATAGTCGACGGGTCAGTATCGCCGTACAAAGCGCTTAACATGCCCTTGACCATTCCGCGATCGACTGCGCACACGACAGGATTCTCAATCGCGACATCTCCGAACGGGCAATGACTTGTGACGATTCGAAGTTGGTTGTTGCGGTTGTCTGCATGTGCTGCAAAACCGTGAGCAGTGAGCGCATCGGCAACTGCTTGCATCGCAGAGCGTAAAGATTTTTGACCAGCAGCAAAATCATGACCCGCTAATCCAGCAGCCATCGCTTTGCCGTATTCTTGACCAACTTCTTCGGCAATTGTTTGAGCAATTTCAGCAGGAAGCGCAGCAAGCGCTTTGCCCAACAACGACAACACCAGATCATCACTGCGAACTGGAAAGTCCAAGATGTCTCCGGCGGAGGCAGCGCGATAATGCTTCGACGGTCGCCCTGCACCACCGTGTTCGGCGCGTTCAACTGCGACCTCGAGGTATCCGCCTGCTGAAAGCTTGTCGAGATGGTGACGAGCCACATTGGGGTGGAGATCAAATTTTTCGGCCACCTGAGAGGCAGTTGTTCCGTTTTGTGCTTCGCGGACGAATAAATAGACCGCACGACGCGTTGGATCGCCAAAAGCCGAGGTAATTGCCGACACCGTGGCACTGAATGACTTCGGAGTCTTCACAGGGGTGGTCGTTCCTTCTCTCACGCCGTTATTGTACCTATAGCCGTCGTACGAATTGTTCGACGCCCACCCCCTAATACCCACCAACTGGAGACCTATGAGTACGACCACCGCCGAGCAAGTGATTGATGCACTTCGTCCAGTAGAAGATCCCGAACTACACCGATCCATTGTCGACCTCGGAATGGTGCGTGATGTTGTGGTGGACGGCTCAACGGTGTCACTGACCGTAGTGCTGACGATTCCGGGTTGTCCACTGCGCAATGAGATTCAAAATCGTGTCGATGGTGCCGTCTTGCCGCTCGCCGGAATCAGCACAGTCAATCTCAACTTTGGAGTGATGACCGATGCAGAACGAGAAAACGTGCGACGCATTGTGCATGGAGACGCTGCTGCAACTGCAGGTTCGAATCCCACTCAGGGTCACTCCGAGGGAAGGACCATTCCGTTTGCGCAACTCGGAAGCAAAACGCGCCCGATCATGATCGCGTCGGGCAAGGGTGGTGTTGGCAAAAGTAGTGTCACGACAAACCTTGCTGTTGCACTTGCTGCGCGCGGACACAGTGTCGGAATCATTGACGCTGACATTTATGGTTTCTCAATTCCGCGAATGCTCGGCACCGATCGCGATCCAGTCGCAATTGACCAAATGCTGTTGCCTCCAGAAGCATGGGGTGTGCGTTGTATCAGTATTGGATATTTTGTTCCAGAGGGACAAGCAGTTATTTGGCGCGGACCAATGTTGCACAAAGCACTTGAGCAATTTCTCACTGACGTATTTTGGGATGAACCTGACTACTTGCTGATCGATATGCCGCCAGGCACCGGAGACATCGCGCTGAGTTTGAGTCAGTATCTGCCACGTGCAGAAGTCTTTGTCGTCACAACTCCTCAAGAAGCCGCCCAAAAAGTGGCGCGTATGTCGGCGTTGATGGCACAAAAAGTGAACCTTCCTGTCAAGGGCATCATCGAGAACATGTCATGGTTCACGGGTGATGACGGCAAAAAGTACGAACTTTTCGGATCTGGTGGTGGGCAGGCCTTGGCTGATGAACTCGGTGTTCCACTACTGGCTCAGATCCCTTTTGTGGCGCAGTTGCGTGAAGGCGGAGACAACGGTCGCCCCATCGCCGCAGTGGCTCCAGAGTCTCCAGTTGGGGCTGCTTTCTTTGCTCTTGCTGAGCGAGTAGAAGAACTTAAGCCAAAGAAGTTGTTTAGCAAGAGTCTTAAACTGGTCTAACGGCTACGGTCAGTAAACACAGTTCAACAGGAGGACACACGTGGACGTACGTATTGGAGTAACACAGGCAACTCGAGAGATCTCGATTGAGCTTGAAGACGACGCGGCAACGCGTAAAAAAGTCAAGGCCGCAATTGAAGCAGCGCTATCTGGCGCATCGGACACATTGTGGATTACAGACAAACGCGGTCGCGATATCGGCATTACTGCGGCCAAGATTGCGTATGTTGAAATCGGTTCTGCCGACGCTGACCGTCGGATCGGCTTTGGAGGCTGATCCAAAAATCGACACATTGCCCCAGCCTTTGTGAGCCGATAGGGCAGACTTCTGATAAGGACTCCTGATGGCAACAATCGCTGAACTGGCAAAACTACATACCGAGTTCTCCAAGGAGCAGGTCGCGCATCTGCAAGCTCTTGCCGGAGAATGGGGAATGCTGGCAGATTTCTGTTTTGCCGACATGTTGTTGTATGTCCCCACCACTGATGACACATGGTTGGTCATTGCTCAAGTGCGAGCTGCAACGGGACAGACGCTCTATCTCGCCGACTGGGTCGGAGCGTCGGCGAATTTGTCTGAGCGCCCACTTCTGTCTCAGGCATATCAATCTGGCGACATCGTTGAAGGCGAGATCGCCGTTGAAGGAATGTCCGATGCGTGTCGAATGATGGCAATTCCTGTTCGATATGACGGCGCCACAATCGCTGTGCTGACTCGCGAATGGAACACACAAAGTAGTCGTCAGCCCGGCGAACTTGAGCGCACATATCTTGAAATATTCCAGCGCTTCGCGCGCATGATCACGGTGGGCGAGTTTCCGTTTGAGGGTCGTGTTGCGGACGGCAGTGTTGCTCCCCGAGTGGGGGATGGCGCAGTTGTCCTTGATGCTGAGGCTCGGGTGAGATATGCATCGCCAAACGCAACATCTGCACTGCATCGTGTGGGTATTAGCGCAAATGCGGTCGGCCAGACACTTGCTGAACTCGGCATGATTGACAGTCCAGTGCGTCAGGCATTCGAGCGCCAAGAACCAGTAGTCGAAGAATTTGAGCAAACATCTGATGTCACATTGCTCACACGATGTATTCCAATCCTCGACGAAGTTGACGGTGAAACGGTCGTGACCGGAGCAGTGATGCTGTTGCGTGACGTGACAGAGCTGCGTCGTCGTGATCGTCTGTTGTTGTCAAAAGACGCAACAATTCGGGAAATTCACCACAGAGTGAAGAATAATCTGCAAACGATCTCGGCACTCTTGCGGCTGCAAGGGCGACGATTGGAATCTGAAGAAGCAAAAGCTGCAGTTGCAGAATCAGTGCGGCGAATTCGCACGATTGCATTGGTGCACGAAACTTTGTCTCGAGAGCCCGGAGACGATGTCGCGTTTATCGAAATCGTTCGACCGCTCGTGAGACTTGTTGAAGAAGGACTGCAATCACCTGATCGTCCCGTGAGATTCGTTGTTCATGGGGATGGGGGTCGCTTGCCAGCAAATATTGCGACGCCGCTCTCTGTCGTGCTTACGGAGTTGCTGCAAAATGCCATTGATCACGGATTTCCAGAGGGAGAAGGAGGCGGAACAGTTGCGGTGCAACTAGATGCTGACGACGAGTTCCTCAATATCACCGTGATCGACGATGGTCGCGGTATCGACCCAGATTTTGATCTCGCTGGCGCAACTGGTCTTGGGCTTTCAATTGTGCGAACTCTTGTGACAACTGAACTAGCCGGAACAATTGATATGCGCGCGGCGACTACGCACGAACTAGATCTCGTAGAGCTGTCACTGCGTCCCGGCTATACCGGCACGGTGATTGAATTACGGGTGCCGCTAAACGCGGAATAGAAATTAACTGACGCGAGAGTTACGCAATTGTGCGGCAATATCTCGACGAATCTGTCGTCGTTCATCTTCGGAAGTTCCGCCCCAGATGCCGGTGTCTTGATTGGTCTCAATTGCAAACTCAAGACAATCAACTGACACTGGACACTCATCACACACACTCTTTGCACGAGAGATCTGTAATAGTGCTTGACCGGTGGTTCCGATTGGAAAAAATAATTCAGGATCTGTATCTCTGCATATCGCTCCGTCGCGCCATGTGTAATCGGCACTTCCGAGAGCGAGGCTAGACGCGAGTATTGACACGTCGGGTTCCTTTGCGGTGGGTAGGGATGCAATGCATCGGTGGACAGTTCGTGTGGTTTCCCACATCGGCAAACGCTATGGGAAAACTAGCGATATCACAAGGGAAAAGGCAAAGTTCCACCCATGTATTTTGATTTTAATTTTGCCCGCTTTTGATGAAAGACCGATAGGCGATGAGTGCTCCTGTGCTAACACTGAGAGATGTCTAGTCCTGTGTTGCACCGTCCTCGCACTCAGGTGATGGCTCATCGCGGCGCATCTCATGCTGAACCCGAAAACACGCTCAGCGCCTTTGCAAAGGCTGTGGATATCGGAGCAGATGCGGTCGAACTTGATGTTCGCCCAACGCGAGACGGGGTCATGGTGATACATCACGATGCCAAACTCAAGGACGGTCGTGTCATCGTTCAAACCGATGCACGAGAACTACCGGCACACATTCCGACGCTTGAGCAGGCATTGGATGTATGTTCAGGGCTGTGGGTCAATATCGAAATCAAAAACGACCCGAACGACCCGGACTTTGACCCCCAAGACAGGCTTGCCGCTCAGGTTGCAGACATGTTGAGGGGCCGCACTGAGTACGACCGTTGGTTGATCTCATGCTTTCGTCGCGAGACCGTCGATGCAATGCATGCATTATTGCCCGACGTTGGCACGGCATGGCTTACGACGGGTGTGCGTGACACAGAGATTGCACATGTTGCAGCCGGGTTGCGCAACTCAGGGCATACGGCGTTGCACCCGTGGGTCAATCTCTTGACGGAGCAGGTAATTGATGTCTGTCATAACCATGGCCTTGAGGTCAACACCTGGACCTGTGATGACCCTGTTCGGATGCACCAAATTATTTCGTGGGGCGTTGATGGCATCTGCACCAATGTGCCCGATATTGCGGTTGCTGTGCTGGCAGCAAAGAATTCTTAACTACTAGTTGGAAACGAACGAACAAGTCTCATTGCGTCGGGGACATGCTGAAAATCGAGAGATTTTGTTTCACCCAAGTAGTCGCCGTCGACCTGAAAAGGGAATGGTCGGTCATTAGTGACGGTGAGTTGTTCGATATCTGAACGAATGTCTAGCCACGGAGCAGGAGAAATTCCGCCGCCTCGCAATGCAGAGCCAAGCGATCTAATGATGTGCGATGCCTGAAGCGATGTGAATGTGACGACCGCAAGACCGTGCTGAAGATCTGCGCCCGGAACGAGGTCAAATGGGCGATTGCCTAAAAATGTGTACGGATTCGTGTTGAGAACAATCGTGAAAAATGCACGTGGAATCACATCGTCGCCAATTGCAACCAAAAAATGTGGATGCTTTCGGTCGTAGTCGCGAGCCCATGTTCGAAGTGCCGCGGCGACGAAAAGTGGATGTCCGGCGTAGCGCTTGAGCGACGCGCGTTCTTCGACTCGCTTGACAACCATCGCGTCGTATCCAACCCCAGTATGAAAACAAAAATATCGACCATTGACGCGACCCAGACCAACTGGAATGATGTCATTTCGATTGAGCGCATCAACAATGAGGTCGACCCCAGCGATTGCATCATTGGGCATTCCAAGTGTGCGAGCAAACACGTTGGTCGAACCACCAGGGAGCACTGCTAACGCGGTCTCGGTGCCAGCGACCCCAGTGGCCACTTCGTTGAGCGTGCCGTCTCCGCCGAATGCGATCACAGCGTCAAGGCCTCGTCTAGCGGCATCTTGAGCAAATCGGGTGGCGTGACCACGCCGATTCGTTTCAACAACCTGAACATCGTGATGGCGCGCCAGCCGCTGATGAACCACGACCGTATTACGGGCAGTGACCGAAGAGGCAAAGGAGTTGACGACGAGCAAGATGCGCAAGGTATAGACCGTATCAGCGGTCTGCGACGAGGGTCACTCTCAAAAACAACTTCTCTTTGCTCGCCAGTTGGGGAAAAGGGCTGCTGGTCGGTAACAATAGACACCTTATGAACATCATTGTATGTGTGAAACAAATCCCAGACCCAGCCGCTCCAGGTGCCCTCAATAGCGATTCCAATACCCTCAAGCGAGACGGCAAATTAGTCATTGATGACTCCGATATGTATGGCGTAGAAATGGCCCTGCAACTCGTCGATGCTGCAGGTGGTGGCGAAGTCAGCCTCGTGTCAATGGCACCTAATGGCGAAACATCTGGCATGCGCACTGCATTGGCAATGGGTGCAGCCAAAGGGGTGCTGGTGTCAGATCCTGCATTGTTAGGAAGCGATGCACTCACTACTGCAAAAATTCTTGCCGCTGCTATACAGCGACTCGGTGGAGCAGATCTCATCGTTGCTGCAACTGAATCGAGTGACGGCTACACCGGAACAGTTCCTGAACAAATGGCTGAAGTTCTCGGATTGCCGAGTGTCACATTTACGAAAAAAATTGTCATCAACGGCTCAACGCTTCAGGCATCACGCCAAACAGAAGCAGGCTACGACGAAGTCACATGCACACTTCCTGCTGTGATCAGCGTGACCGCCGGAGTTGTCGAACCCCGGTATCCATCGTTCAAAGGAATCATGGCTGCCAAGAGCAAGCCAGTCGAACAAGTCACTGCATCTGATCTCGGAGTCACACCTGTTGGCTGGGACGGTGCTGGACAAAAAATCACCAGTGTCACGCAGGCTGAAGCTCGTCAAGCCGGAGAAATTATTGAAGACGACGGTGAAGCATTCAACAAGATTGTCGGGTTCCTTGAGAACCTGAAGGTCATCTGAGACGGCCACGAGAGGAACACACATCATGACACTCAACAACATCTGGGTTTTTGCCCAAGCAACAAACGGAGCAGTAAATACTGCAACTCTTGAACTCATCACCAAAGCGCGTTCACTGGCATCCAGTGTCAGTGTTTTTGTCAGCGGAGACGGAGCAGCAATCGCAGCAGCAGTCGGAGATTTTGGAGCAACCAAGGTCTACGGTGCTGATTGTGGAGCGCATCTGCCAGGAGTCGCAATGGCTGCTGCGATGAAATCAGTCATCGATGGCGGAGACTCGCCAGACCTCATCATGTTCCCGCAGAGCTACGAAGGCCGCGATGCAATGGCACGTTTGTCTGTCAAACTCAACAAGACCGTCATCACAAATAACGTTGACATTGAAGACTCAGGCAATGGCGTCACTGTCACGACGCCAATCTTTGGCGGAAACACTTTGGTGGCGACAACGTTTACTGGCAGTGGTCCATTCTTGGCAGCGTTTCGTCCTAAGAGTTTTGCTCCAGAAGCAAGTGGCGGAGCTGCTGCTGCAGTGACGGCCGTTGTTGTGCCAGATCTTGGTGCTGCTGGTAGCGCACAGGTCACCGCAGTACACGTTGAAGAAACATCTGGACCAAAGCTCGACGAAGCAAATGTTGTTGTTTCGGGTGGCCGCGGCTTGGGCGAGGCCGACAAGTACTCAATGATCGAAGAACTTGCAAAATTACTCAAAGCAGCACCAGGTGCGTCACGCGCAATTGTTGATGCTGGGTGGGTGCCTTATTCATATCAAGTTGGCCAGACCGGAAAAGTTGTGAAGCCAAGCGTTTACATCGCCGCAGGTATTTCTGGTGC
>JAEMRC010000098.1 GCA_016463545.1 Ilumatobacteraceae bacterium | reverse complement strand
GGCCTGCACGCTCAAGTGCGTCTTGCAATGCCAAACCGTTCATCACCGTTGCGATCATTCCCATGTAGTCGGCTTGCGCCTGATCCATTCCCTGGCCAGCGCCTTTGAGGCCACGCCAAAAGTTTCCGCCGCCGACCACAATGGCGATATCTACCTCGAGCTCAGCCTTCGTTTCTTTTAGTTCTTGCGCGACTTGTTGAAGAACGGAATTATCAAGACCAAAACCAGTTGGTTCTGCAAGTGCTTCACCCGAAAGTTTGAGCACGACGCGAGACCAGCGTGGTCTTGGATCCATTAGCCGATCTCCACCTGAGCAAAACGAACAATCGTGCCAGCGCCAATAAGTTGAGCGATTGATTGTTTGTCGTCTTTAGCCCACGACTGTTCGAGCAAAACGACGTCTTTGTAAAAACCATTCATGCGACCTTCGACAACCTTGGCAATCGCTTGCTCTGGTTTTCCTTCGTTGCGCGTAAGCACCTCGAGCGTTGCGCGTTCTTTGTCGATGACTTCTTGAGGGATGTCTTGACGATTCAGATACTGAGGTCGCGCAAATGCGATATGTACTGCAACTTCGTGTGCAATGTCTGGTGAGGCACCAGCCATTTCGACCATAACGCCATTGACCCCACGTCCACCTTGAATATGGATGTAAGAATCAAGAATGTTTCCGGCCGCCGCATCCATATGGACAACGCGACCAATCTCAATTTTTTCTTTCAGAGTAATTTTGAGATCTTCAAGTTGTTGATTGCGTTGCGCAACAGCCTCGGCACCGGACGCAATGACGAGTGCAAGAAGTGCATCCGACTCTGCAGTGAAACCTTCGCTCGATGCAACAAAGTCTGTCTCGCACTTGAGGTGCACCATTGCTCCGACGGTGCCTTTGATTGATAGGCCAATGAGACCCTGAGTGTTGTCGCGGTCGTCACGCTTAGCATTGGCCGCTAGGCCTTGTTCGCGCAACCATTGCTTGGCATTTTCGATGTCGCCATCGTTTTCTTGAAGTGCCTTTTTACAATCCATCATTCCGGCGCCGGTGATCTGGCGCAGTGACTGAACTTCTTTTGCGGTAAATGTCGTGCTCACTTATTCTCCTGTAGCGGCTGGTTCGGTAGTCGTTACTTCGGTAGCAGCTGGTTCGGCAGCAAGACGAGCCTCTCGTCCTGCCTGAGCCTCTGCGGCACTACGTCGAGCATCGGCTTGTTGTTGAGCAAATGCTGCATCTTGTTCTGCGGTGCGTGCGACTGGGGCAGCGCCACCAGCAGCAGGATTGCGCTTCTGAGCAATGAAACGTCCCTCAATAACGGCTTCTGCAATCACACGCGCCATCAGATCGTTGGCGCGAATGGCATCGTCGTTACCCGGAATCGGAAACTGAATGAGATCAGGATCAACATTGGTATCAACGACTGCGATGACTGGAATCTTAAGTTTATTTGCTTCGGTCACTGCAATGTGCTCTTTGAGCGTGTCGATAACAAACACTGCATTTGGACAACGCGTAAGACCTGAGATACCTGAAAGGTTCTTTTGAAGTTTTTCCAACTCGCGAGTCAACAACAATGCTTCTTTTTTTGGCATTGCTTCGAACTCCCCAGAGGTACGCATTCTTTCGTACTCTTGCATCTTGTTAACGCGCTTTGAAATTGTTTCGAAGTTGGTCAACATGCCGCCCAGCCAACGCTCGTTGACATAGGGCATATTGCATTTTTCAGCAAATGAACGCACAGGATCTTGGGCTTGCTTTTTTGTGCCAACGAACAAGATTGTTCCGCCGTTAGCCACGAGGTCGCGCACGAAGCCGTAGGCGGTCTCGACGCGCTCGAGCGTCTGATCGAGATTGATGATGTGAATACCATTGCGCTCACCAAAAATGAACTGCTTCATTTTGGGGTTCCAACGGCGTGTTTGATGCCCGAAATGCACTCCGGCTTCGAGCATCTGTCGCATTGAGACGACGGCCATAATAATTTCTCCTCTCCTGCGGTTGAAGGCACACCAACTGGCGCCGAAGCGACCGCAGGTAGTCAATGTGCATGAATTTTGTATTCGTTGTATTTTGGATGACCTGTCATCAGTCAGACATACGTCTTTCTTACTTCAAGTCGCCTTCCAGACTATCCATTTAGGCGGCGATCCTGCTACCTGCTGGTGGCTCTGCCTACCAATCGGGCTCTTGTGCGACCAAAGAATGGGGTTGGGTCGAGGGCCTGGCGACCCCGGCGCACCCCTAGATACAGAACGCCAACACCATGCCCCAGGGAATCGCCCTTTCTGAGAAGGTCGCCCGTCATTATGGTCACGCCCCGACTATTGGTTCGGTCTGACACACGGCCATATGTCAGTCGCAGACCACATCCAATGTCTTGCACCACAAATTGCGTTCCGGCAACCGTGCCCGAAAATGTTACGACGCCAGTGATTGCGGCACGCACCACCTGGGCTCCCTCGAATCCAATCTCCCATCCGCGATGCCCTGCACAATATTCACACGGCGGTGCACGAAAACTTTGCACAAGATGACCACTCACTGGTGCCAAAAGATTCGGCACGCACAATGCTGTAGCGGCGACAAGACTGAACAGCATGGCCACATGTGTGCAGCCGCGAAAGGTTTAGGTCATTCCCGCTGCTTGCAGTCGAGAACGCAACTGCAAAACGGCCTTCGTGTGAATCTGTGAGATACGTGCCTCGGTTACGCCGATGACTTCTCCGATTTCTGACAGAGTCAAACCTTCGTCGTAATACAACACCAGCACAGTGCGTTCGCGTTCGGGTAATTTGCGAATCTCTGCGCGCATCGTGGTTCGCAATTCATCTTCTTCAAGTGCACGCCCTGGCTGAGTTTCGTTTGTCCCTCTCGCGGGTGATGCCTCAAGCGCAACATGGTCGAGTGGCCCGACAGATCCGGCTGCGATGTCAGATAGCCACGAGTGAAACTCGTCAAGAGAAATTTTGAGATGCTCAGCAATCTCTTCGTCCTGCGGAACACCACCCGATCTCAACTCAAGATCTCGAATAGCATTTTGAATTTGTTGAGAGTGTGCGCGCACGCTTCGTGGCACCCAGTCAAGCGCACGCAATCCGTCAAGAATTGCGCCACGAATACGAGGGATCGAATACGTCTCAAACTTGGCACCTTGCGATGGATCAAACTTGTCTATTGCGCCCATAAGACCAAATACACCCGCACTCACAAGGTCGGCTGTGTCAACCGATCGTGGTAGACCGGCTGCTAATCGACCTGCAACAAACTTGACAAGCGAGGCGTAGTGAACCACTAACCACTCACGTGCAGCAGCATCTTTGCCTTCATGCCACGCAAACCACGCGGAATCAATACTGAATCGAACAGGACGAGTACTCATGCGCGTGGATGAGTCTGGCCATATGCGGTGCGCAAACGCTCCTTGCTGACATGCATATATCGCTGCGTTGTGCTGGCGTCGGTGTGCCCAAGTAATTCTTGGATTGATCGTGTATCTGCGCCATTATCCATGAGATGCGTCGCAAATGAATGTCGCAATGCGTGCGGATGTGTGCCAGCAGGCAAACCAATGCGCTCAGCCGCAGCGTCCAAAATGCGCGCAACTTCACGACGGCCAATTGGGTTTCCGCGCGACGTCGCAAACAAAAGTCTCCCGGTAGCAGGGGACACAACTTCTTGACGCTCAATGTTCCAGGCTTTTAGGGCGTGCACTGCAGGAACACTCAAAGGAACGATGCGCTCCTTTGAACCTTTTCCGATCACGCGCAGCGATGCATGACCTAGATCAGCGCTCGCAACAGTCAGCGCGCAAATTTCAGATACACGTAGTCCACTGCCGTAAAGAAGTTCCAGGATTGCACTGTCACGCGCAATTCTCCACGGTGGTGCTTGCGTGTCTTGACTTGTGATCACTGCTATTGCCGTGACTTCGTCAAGTGGTCGCGGTAGCCGACCCTTCGGGGCAGGTGTGTGCAACCCTTTTGTTGGGTCTTGCTTAACAAGACCATCCCGAAGACACCATGCGTAGTAGCGATGCAGAGACGCAATGCGTCGCGCAATCGTGCGACTTGTAGCTCCGCGGTCATGCATTAATGCAAGATACTCACGAATATGTTCGCGCTCAACATTTTGGGGTTTAGTCACTGGTGTTTGATCAAGAAGCCATTCGGCAAATAGTTCGATGTCACGTCGATACGCAGCACGAGTGTTTGCAGCAGACGAAGTGAGTGTCTTTTCGAATGACCTCAACAACCACCGTGGCAGTCGAGCATCGCGTTCTGCGCATTCCCCTTTTGCACTGGTTCCTCTTTGGCGAACGGCTTGTGACCCAGTGGAAAAACATTCTGAGCAGTGTTCGGCGTGGGCAACAACCAATCTTGTTGCTGGCGAGAACCGTCTGTCTTCGCCTTTGCTGGCTGGGAAGTTCTTAACGTGCCAAATAAAGAACGAGCGAATGATCGCTCTCCGTTGCTCGACGGTCTCAACGGAGTATCGACGCGTCTCAAGATGTTTGATATATCGCTGTAGTTCTGTTGATGTGATGTCTTGAGGAGATGCGATGGATTGTTCCGACATGTACTCACAAAAATGCATCAGTTCTGCTGCACGAGTTGCACGAGTGGCGTCGACAACACTGAGCGACCGCACAAAACGGGCAAAGGCATAGGCCTCGTCTCGTTCACGAAGACGAGTTGCCGACTTGGCACGTGCTGAGGAAGTCTGCGCACCCATACACAAACGGTACTTGCTGGCGCTGCACCCTTGCTGTTAAAGACTCCTATTCACGACTGTGAATACGCGACCAATGCCTCCCACCATCCAGATGTCTGCGTGACCCAGCCACTTTGCTCAAGTCGTCCAAGAGCAACTGCTACCGCGAAAACCGATTCGCCGAGGCAGATCGCCAACCAATCGATAGTGCGGGGCTCGCCCACCAACTGACCAAGAACATCGGCGCACAATCCCATGGGAGTCACTCTTTGGTCAACAAAACCGTGCTGACGCGACGTGTCAAGACCGAGCGCGACCAAGACATCATCGACATGCGTTACGGGTGCACATCCGTCTCGCAACAATGCGTTGGTTCCTTGCGACGTGTGCAGTGTCGGCGAACCCGGCACAGCCAAAACAGTGACCCCGCGTTTTTCTGCTTCACGCACTGTGATCATTGATCCGCCCGCCTCAGTGGATTCAATCACAACGACAACTTCGCTGATTCCGGCCAAGATGCGATTGCGTAATGGAAATCGAAAAGCTTCAGGACTCGTACCTGGTGGAGATTCTGAGATCAGTGCTCCGTGTGATGCCACCCAATTCCAGAGTTGCACATGTTCGCGCGGATAGACGACATCAAGACCAGATGCCACCACAGCAATTGCTTTTCCGGTAGCACCATCGTTGGATGCACGTTCGACACCGCGATGTGCGTGCACATCGATACCTCGTGCTAAGCCAGAAACGACAGCTACTCCAAGCGTCGAAAGTTGTTGACCCAATGATGCGGCAAAATGCCGACCGGCCTGCGTTGCTTTTCTGGTGCCGATGATTGCGACGCGTCGTTGCTCTAACGCCTCAAGATTGCCGCGCACAAAAAGAACTGCTGGAGCGTCTGGATCGGCGCGCAAAACGTTGGGATATGCAGCGTCATGCAATGACACGACTTGTGTCTCAATGGTCAAGCAGCGTTCATGCATCTGGCGTGGCAAGCAAGACGACGCTGTTGACCATGCCTGTAAGACATGTGGTTCGAGTGAGGGCGCGACAATTTTATGATGCAAAACTTTGTCCCACACATCACTTGGTGATCCGCGGGTAATGAGCAGACGAAGTCGTCGGTGGGTTTGCAAAGGCAACGACGCCAATGCTGCGGCATACGCCCACTCTGGCGTGTCAGAAGTCATCGATACGACCCCGCTTCGTGTGGACGAACCAGTGCAGACCGCATTCGCAATGCAATGTCGACATGATCTCGGTCGACATCAGTGTCATTAGCAAGATCTGCGAGCGTGCGCGCCACGCGACGAATTCTGTGATATCCGCGACCGGTGAGAATTCCTTTTTCTAGTTCTGCATGCAGTAATGCGCGCGCTTGGGTAGTGATGGCAGCAAAGATGTCTAGTTGGTCATGCAACAACAAAGCATTGGGGCATCCTTGTCTGTCAACGGCGCGTTTGCGTGCTGCCAACACGCGCGCTGCAACGAGAGCAGTCGATTCTCCCCCGCCGGCATGCACAAGTGCATCGGCGGAGGGTCGGTCGACATGCACACACAAGTCGAAACGATCTATTAGTGGTCCAGAAAAACGTCGTTGATACCGACGATGATCTGAGTCTGTGCATCTGCACATTCCGGGCCTGATGTCTCCGCATGGACACGGATTGCTTGCCCCTACGAGCAAAAACTTGGCTGGCATTGTGAGTGAGTGACGTGCCCGTGACAAACGGATCACGCCTTCTTCGAGCGGTTGTCGCAACGCATCTAACACTGTGGGAGCAAACTCACCCATCTCGTCCAAAAACAAAACGCCACCGCTTGCCAAACTGACTTCGCCAGGTCGCATGTAACTGCTGCCACCACCCACCATTGCCACCATTGATGCACTGTGATGCGGAGACCGAAACGGAGGCGATGTGCGCAGCGCTCCAGCAGATTCGACTCCTGCTGCGCTGTGCACCATGGCGCTTGCTAATGCATCTTCATGTGTCAGTGCTGGCAAAATACCTGGCAAGCGTCGCGCCAACATTGATTTACCCGCTCCTGGCGGACCAACCAGCAACAAGTGATGCATGCCTGTTGCTGACACTTCTAAGGCATGTCGCGCCCACGCCTGGCCGCTGACTTCGGCCAAGTCCGCAACCACATACACATCTTCTTGCTCTTCAACTTGGATGACTGATGGCCACGCATCGTCGCCCCGCAGGCATCTCACAAGATGTGCCAAAGTATCAACGGCACGTAATTGACGAGGTGATGCGATGAGTGCTTCAGCATGGTTTCCGGGTGAAACCACGACATCATGCATCGCTACTGCAGACACCATCGGAGCG
>JAEMRC010000170.1 GCA_016463545.1 Ilumatobacteraceae bacterium | reverse complement strand
CGCAAGCCACGACCTTTCTTCAAGAAATGACTGATGGGGTAATCACTGTGGATGGCGATGCAGCAGCACTCTTGAATATCTTTGGCAACCTAGAAAAGTTTGTTACAGGCTTTGCAATAGTTGAGCCCTAATTCGCGTTTTACCTATTCGGCGAAGCCGTTTGCTGTCATCATCTTGCGGTAGGCAAGCGCGACACCATCAAATTTCATGTGTAGTTCGCTCGTGATGTCAAACGGAACCGATTTTGGTCGTTGCGACTCAACAATTACTTTGTCCTGATTAAAAATCACATCTTCAAAATCGCGAATCACTGACGCGGGTTGATCAAAATTGTAGTTGCGACCAATTGTCAAAAATCCGCGAGAGTGATCCTTGTCAATGGGTTGAGATACAAAGAAATAAATCATTCCCTCGATCCCGCCCCAGCCGAGACGAAGCAACAACGTGAAAGGTGCATGAATTTCGTATCGAGAGGTGCGCATCGGTGCGGTCGTATCTGCATTGGCAAAGATCGGAAACTCGTCGCTGTTTGGCGCTTCGGGGCGCACGATGTTGTAGTGCACAACATGAGCGGTTGTGCTCACGTCGCAGTCTGGGACAACGGGGCGATCTGGGTCTCCGAGCAAGCCAGGGTGCACCCAAGGGAAGTGGCCAAAGTCGGTGAAATTTTCGAGTTGGCGAGAAGATCCAGCATTCCATTCGTACGGTCCGCAATTGACCCACTTCCAATTTGGATCAGTGATTTCATCGATTTGGGGAATATCGAATCGAGGGGTTTCGAGTGCAACCCACACCATGCCGTTGCGCTCAACGCATTGGTAGGCGGGCACCTTTGCTTTTGGTGGTACGCGAGAAGGGTCTTCTAGTTGGGGAATGTGTACGCAAGTACCCGTCGCGTCATACTGCCAGCCGTGATACGGGCACATGATGTTGTCACCCTTGACGCATCCACCCGAAAGTGCGGTGCCGCGATGAACACAAATATCGCTAGATGCGTGTGGGGTGCCGTTGCTGTCTCGCCAGATTACGAGTGGGATATCAAGCAAGGTTGCGGCTATTGGTGCGCTGGTTAACTCCTGTGAAAACGTGACGGGATGCCAGGCAGTTCGTAACGCAGTCATATCCAAAGTCTTACATGTTGAAGAGACTGAGCGAAGCGTGATTTCGGCGTTGTTGAGTGGGGCAATTACGATGTTGGTCAGGCGAAACGGAGCATGACTATGAATAACGACATGATAACCAAAGTGCAAAGCGGCAAGGGTTTTATTGCAGCACTCGACCAAAGCGGTGGCAGCACCCCAAAGGCACTCAAGCTCTACGGGGTCTCAGAGTCTGAATACTCGGGTGACGAGCAAATGTTTGACCTCATTCATGCAATGCGCTCGCGCATTATCAAGAGTTCGGCTTTCTCTGGCGAGCGAGTGCTTGGTGCCATCTTGTTTGAGATGACCATGGACCGCTCGATTGACGGTAAAGGTGCTGCGGAATTTTTGTGGGAAGACAAGGGTGTCGTGCCTTTCCTCAAGATCGACAAGGGTTTGGCCGATGACCAAGATGGTGTGCAAGTGATGAAGCCGATGCCCGAATTGGATGCGCTCTTGGCAAAAGCCAAGAAGCACGGTGTGTTTGGTACCAAGATGCGTTCGGTGATCAAGTTGGCAAATGAAAAAGGTATTAACGACGTCGTGCGTCAGCAATTTGAAGTTGGCAAGCAGATCATTGCGGCCGGACTCGTTCCAATCATCGAACCCGAAGTGGATATCAATAGCCCACAAAAGGCCGAGGCCGAGGTGTTGTTGAAGGCTGCAATTT
>JAEMRC010000097.1 GCA_016463545.1 Ilumatobacteraceae bacterium | reverse complement strand
TGCATGGGTTCAATTCGGCGCAGTCAACACATTAAATGCACGCCAGAAAAAGCCTGGGAAATCATCGGAGACCCTTCGCGTCTTCATGAATGGTTTCCGATTGTTAGTTGTCGCGTCGAAGGCTCAAAGCGATGGATCCATTTGGCGAACGGTCTTGTCTTTGAAGAGGACATTGTCCTTGTTGACAACTCGATGCGACGGTTTCAATACACAATTGTTAATAATCCGATAGTGACACAACATCTGGGCACCGTAGACGTCATTGATGATGGCCGCGGTGAATGCATTGCCATCTACAGCACTGACATGAAACCAAATGTCTTAGCCCTCGGCATTGGTGCTGCAGCAAATAACGGGTTGGCAAAAGTAAAAAAAATACTTGAAGGGACTCTGTAAATGGGACGGCGTATTCTGTTCATCACAACTGATCAACAACGATTCGATTCGTTGGGATGTAATGGCGGCACTATCGCACGCACCCCCAATATTGATGCACTTGCACGAAACGGAATCAACTACACCAGGGCTCATCCTCAAAATGTGGTGTGCATGCCGTCACGAAGCACAATGGTGACGGGGCAACATCCGTCCACTCACGGCGTGTGGATGAACGGCGTTGCACTTTCGCCAGATGCGCCGAGCATTGCAGCAACCTTGCGATCTGCTGGCTATAAAACAGCGCTCGTCGGCAAAGCACATTTTGAGCCGCTCCTTGACCCTTTTCAACTTTTTGCCGAGACACGCATGGCCGCAAACAATGTCTTTACCGAGATGTACACCCTTCCTGACGGAACAATGGTTCCCCATCGCGGCTTTGATCACATGGAGTTCGCTACCCACGGTGCCCAAGGCAGCGTGCACTATGCGCAATGGATACGCCAAAACCACCCAGAGGCAATCGGGCAATTCTTCACTGTTCTAGATCACGAACTTGAAGTCAGTGCGGTTGGTGGTGGCGACACGAACGCACCTCAAGTGAAATTCAACGAAGTACACCGCGAGTGGTATCACACCGACTGGGTGGCAGACCGCACGATGGCATGGCTTGATTCGCTTGACGTCAATGACGATTGGTTTTGTTGGATGTCGTTTCCTGATCCACATCATCCATGGGATCCCCCAAAGTCAGAACTCGGTCGCGTGAACTGGCGTGATCTTGACTTGCCAGAGGGTTACCCCACCGACGCCACAATGCGAGAAAACATACTGGCACAAAAACCAGCGCATTGGGCGAAGTGGTATGACGGCTCGTTTGTGTCGAACTACGAAGCACCGCTGCACTGGGTCCCCGCCACACTCACGCCAGATCAAGTGCGCGAAGTCAACGCAATGACTCACATTGAGAACGAACTCATCGACGAAGCAATTGGTCGTGTTCTTAAGATGATCGAGACAAAAGGCTGGACATCTGACGTCGACATCGTCTTCACCACAGATCACGGCGAATTTCAGGGTGATTTTGGACTCTTATTCAAAGGTCCATACCACGTTGATTCGCTCATGCGTCTGCCGATGATCTGGAAACCTGCGCCATCAGCAAACGTCACTCCCGCAGTTGTCACGGCACCTGTTGGATTAGTTTCACTCGCTGCCACGTTTGCTTCAATTGCCGGACTTCCAATTCCCGACTATGTCGAAGCGCCTGCACTTCCACTAAGCGACGCCGACGCCCAAACTCGTGGTTTCGAACGCGTCCTCACTGAATGGGACAGTATTCTCTTCGAAAAAATTATCGGAAGCCGAACAATCCACCGCGATGGCTGGACCTGTACTCAGATGTTGCCCGGATCACTTCATGATGGCACTGAAGGCGAACTCTACGACCATGCCAATGATCCGTTACAACATGTCAATCTCTGGAACGACTCGAAACACAAAGCAATCCGAGACGACCTGCTTGCAGATCTGCGAAGCACAATGCCTGAGCAGATTCTTCCCTTGCGACCCGTTGATGCCCCTGTTTGATTACAGCCGCACTGGCACTTGTTGCGTAATGCAATGAATTCCGCCACCGCCCAACGCCAAAATAACCCCCACATCTAAACCAACGACCTTTCGGTCAGCAAATTGTTCCCCAATGAGTTGCAACATGTCATCGTCAGCATCATTGCCACATGTCGGCACAAGAACAAACCCATTTCCGACATAAAAATTCAGATATGGCACAACAAGGCGTCGACCATCAGCCTCAACAAACGGCAGAACTGGAATATCTACTACTTGCAACGTATTTCCGGCAGAGTCAACAGAACTCATCGCCACTTTGCGATTAATTTCAAGGCGAGCCCAATCATCTTCTGATGTGTCGCTGCATCCTTGCATTAACAAATGTCCGTTGGGTGCAAATGCTGCAACATTGTCAACATGACCATCCGTGTCGTGATCGAGCACAAGACCATGTGGCAACCACACCACTGAATCTGCGCCAAGTTCGTCATGCAATTGCTGAGTGATCTGTGCTTGTGACATCTGCGGATTGCGGTTTGGGTGCAATAGGCACTGCATGGTCGTGACCAAAGTTCCGTTGCCGTCTGAATTTATTGAACCGCCTTCAAGCACCATCGACACGTGTCGCACGGGATCACCGTTGTGTTGCGCCCAAGCACTTGCAACGCGAGCATCTTTGTCGTATGGCGTGAACTTGTTGCCCCACCCATTAAATGCAAAGCTCACCGCAACACGTGAATCATCCGCTGCATACACATATGTTGGACCGCTATCTCGAAACCAAGAATCATCGATGGGCAGTTCGAGTACCGTGATGTTTGCTCCTTCTACAGAAGCAGCGCGCTCAACATGTCGATGATCAGCGATGATCGTCACTGGCTCAAACACTGAAATTGCTTGTGCAACGGCACTATGTGCGGCTTCTGCTTCTGCTAGCCGATCTCCGTACAAGTCATCTCGGGCTGGCCAGCACAATACGGTTCTTTCATGAGCAGAAAACTCAGCCGGCATCAGCCCCGCTGGACGAACTGTCACGAGGGTATTGTTCCATCAAGTGACGTCACACTGCCGTACAAGTTTGGACGTCGATCTCGAAACAATCCCCATGATGCGCGCAATGACTGCATCTCTTGACGATCAAACGAAGCAACCAAAACTGCATCACAATCTCGACCCGCTTCTGCAACTTTCTCACCCGTATTGTCCGCAATAAACGATGAGCCATAGAAAGTAATATCGCAGGATTGTCCAACTTCGTGTCCATAGCGATTAGCCGCCACTACTGGCAACAAGTTGGCAGCAGCATGTCCTTGCATGACGCGTTGCCAGTGGGCACTTGAGTCCCATGCAGGATTTTGTGGCTCACTTCCGATCGCAGTTGGATATAGCAATACTTCTGCACCATGAAGCGCCATCACTCGTGCGGCCTCTGGAAACCATTGATCCCAGCAGATACCGACACCAACTCGGCCGTACACAGTGTTCCAGACCTGAAACCCTGTATCGCCAGGACTGAAGTAATACTTCTCTGAATATCCGGGGCCATCAGGAATATGACTCTTTCGATATATCCCTAATGCGTCTCCGGTTGCGTCGACCACAACGACTGTGTTGAAATACGCATTGTTCTGGCGCTCAAAGACACTGATTGGCAAAACAACCCGAAGTTCAGCAGCCAATTTTTGAAAATGTGCAACCGTGGGATGCGATGCGATCTCACGTGCGCGACTGAAATGGTCAGGCGACCGATCTTTGCAAAAATACAATCCCTCGAATAACTCTGGAATCACCACAATCTGGGCGCCACGTTCGGCCGCTTGGCGAACTAATCCCTCGGCGATTGCGACATTGTCATTAATGACGTCGGTCATCGACATCTGAATGGAAGCAACAGTAAGTGTCACGCCAACACTCTAGAGAATATGTCTACGCGAGCGCAGATTCAATTGCTGATAGCACCTCTGGGGCATCTGGCAGAACCATCGGACTAAAACGTGCAAGGACGTCTCCGTTTCGACCAACAAGAAACTTTTCGAAGTTCCAGCGGATATCACCGTCGACAGCTTCTGAATCGGCCTTCTGTGTCAGCTCTGCATACAGTGCGTGACGCGCATCGCCGTTGACATCAACTTTTTCTGACAACGGAAAAGTTACTCCGTATGTTGATGAGCAAAATTCGGCAATTTCTTCTGCTGTTCCGGGCTCTTGTCCCATGAACTGATTGCACGGCACACCAACAACCGAAAAACCTCGTTCAGCAAATTGCTCATGAATCTGTTCGAGTGCTGTGTACTGCGGGGTGAGCCCACATGCACTCGCAACGTTGACAACGAGAGTGACTTTTCCTTCTACGAGATTAAGAAGTGCAGGACTTCCCTGAAGTGATGCGATAGGTATTTGATAAATGCTCATAGTCGTATTCAACCATCTTTCATGCCAATTTATGAAACCGACGGACAGAAATACTCTCTCTGCCCAAGGGCTATGGTTGTGGCATGCGCACCTCACTTGCTCACGCTGTCCGAACCGGAGAAATCGACCCCGTGGCACTGGTCCAGGAGTCTCTCCGCCGTATTGCTGCGGCGACTGACCTTCGAGCCGTCATTGATGTCTACGCCGATGATGCTTTGGCGCAAGCGGCCTCACATCCGCGCACAGGAGCACTGGCGGGTTTACCCGTTCTTGTCAAAGACATGGCCCGCGTAAAAGGTCGTCGTACCACGCTTGGATCGAAACTATTTGCTGATGCACCACCTGACGATGTTGACGATGTTGTCGTTGCACGCCTAAAAGCGGCTGGGGCCATTGTCATCGGACGCACGAATAGTCCTGAGTTTGGTTCTGCAGCAATCACAACGAACACATTGCATGGCACAACGCGAAATCCGTGGAACCCGACTTTCTCGCCCGGTGGATCGTCTGGGGGTTCTGCAGCAGCACTTGCAGCCGGACTCGTACCACTTGCCACCACATCAGACGGCGGGGGCAGCACTCGAATCCCTGCTGCGTTTTGTGGACTCGTCGGATACAAACCAACCATGGGAGCAATTGGTCGTAACGTTCTTCCGCGTTGGATTGGTTTTTCAACACAAGGCAACTGTGGTTCGTCGGTTGCAGACGTGTTGCTTGAGGCTTCAGTGACAATGGGAGAAGCTCCCGGGGACTTCTTGTCCATCCCGCGTACCGGAGTCGAACTAGAACCACGACGTCCGACAAAAGTTTTAGTTTGTCGTTCATTTCGTGATGATGTGGACGAAGACATCGAAGAAGCCTTCGAGCGCACAGTCTCTCTCATTGAAAAAAGCGGTATCGCAGTTGAGCGAGTCAACCCTCCGAGTGACAAGTCAACTGGTTTTCACTGGTTTGTTATTTCGTCAGCAGAACTCACACAAAGTCTTCTTCATCTCGAAGATCGTTGGGGTGAGTGCGAAGATTATGTACAGATGTCGTTGGCGTTCGGAAAAAATGTCACCGCCGCTCAATACATCGCCGCCCAACGCGAACGCCATGCGCTTTCGGCGCGCTTTGATGCCCTGCTCACAGGCGACACGGTGATGGTGACACCAGTTTGCAATTCGCGATCGTGGCCTGCTGAAGGACCAATGGCAAATAGCGCCGGAAAAGTCACTGGCGATAGCGGTATTGCAATGAATACTGCCGATCTCAACTTCACTGGGCATCCAGCCGTCAGTGTGCCGATGGGGCTTGATCAAAATGATGTTCCGTGCGGAATGCAAATCATTGCTCCGCGCTTTCGTGACGGACTCGCATTAGGACTCGCCCAAGTTGTTGAAAATTTGCAACCCTGGCCTCTTGTTGCTCCGCATTACTCTCCGTTTTCGCTCTCCTAGCACAACATTTTCGCTAGCCTGTTTTAACGACGCCGTGCGTCGACATCATGAAACTTCGATTATCGATTCTTTTTCTTACACTTTGCGCATGCATCGTGAGCACGCGCATCGTTGAAGCCGCTGAACCCGCACAACAAGGCGTTATTTCTGCAATATCGGCTGGCGATGCACATACATGTCTTATGCAGAACGCCACAGTGCTCTGCACCGGACGCAATAGCAGCGGACAACTTGGCGACAACACAACAATCGAATCAGAAACTTTTCGACCAAGCACCTTTGGCTCAGTTGCTTCACTCTCGGCGCGTGCAAATCAAACATGTGTTGTGCGCACAGATGCCACGCTTTGGTGCATTGGCGATACAGCCATCCTGACTCAAGTGCCACTAACAGGAGTCATCAAGGTGGCTGTTGGTCGCAAACATTCTTGTGCGCTTCTTGTCACATTGCGAGTGTGGTGCTGGGGTGCCAACACCATGGGTCAATTCGGTGACGGCACCCGCATCGATTCTGTTATTCCGGTTCAGGCTCTGACTGCGTACATCGTGGATATCGCCGTTGGAGACAACCACACCTGTGGTGTTTCGCTGAATAAATCACTGTGGTGCTGGGGTGCTAACGGCAATGGACAACTTGGAACGAAAAAAATTGCGCCAAGACTTTTACCGACACAAGTTGTTGATGTCAAAGCCACTCAAGTCTCAGCAGGCGCCGCATTTACGTGTGCGCTCAGACCCAACCGTAAAGTGCAGTGCTGGGGACGCAATCGACACGCCCAACTTGGTGTCCCCGCCGGACGTGCAAACTCCGTGCCGCAATATGTCAACATTGCATCCGTTGCGCGCCTGTCATCTGGAGACGAATTTACATGTGCAGTAAAAACTGACTCAACTGTTTGGTGTTGGGGTCGCGACCAAGCGGGACAACTCGGCGACGATGACTACATCGCCCGCCACAACCCTGTTCAGGTGATGGTTCCGATCACTCTTGGCACAATCTCTGCACTCGCGACAGGTGCAATCCACGCCTGTGTTGGATTGGCAACAAAATCTGCACTTTTTTGTTGGGGGGACAATGCTGGAGGACAACTCGGCGACGCGAGTCTTGCCCAGCGAAGATCAGGTACAACAGTCTGGCTTGACGGTGTCACCCACGCAGCAATTGGCACCCCGACAGCAGCACGAATTTTGGCCGCCGGTGACATCTCCTGTTCTAGTGATAAATACGCCACCGTTGATCACGGTCCACTTGGCGCACAATGCGGTGCCGAAGACGTGACTGCACTCGTATTACGGCGTTTAGGAAATGCGACTACTGCGCCACATGCAGTGCTCGCACTCGGAGATCTCCAGTATGAATCTGGGGACTTTGACAGTTTTATGACTCTCTACGACCAGTCGTGGGGCTTGTTTAAAAACATCACATACCCAGCGCGCGGAAACCATGAGTACCTCACTCCTGGCGCCAACGGATACTCACAATATTTTGGAGAAAAGTCGCAGTCGTATTATTCAGCAGACCTGGGTCC
>JAEMRC010000018.1:1346-29157 GCA_016463545.1 Ilumatobacteraceae bacterium | reverse complement strand
AAGGACAACAATGAGCGACACTATCCGCGCTGAACTTTCTGCGGCTGCCGAGGCGCTGGAGCGATATCGCCTTCGGGTGAGTGGTCTAGTCGACACCGTGGGGCCCGATAATGAAGATCTCGTGTCGGCTTTATATGAAGCAGAGCGGGCCTTGCTTGGCGCGCAGCGCCTTGTGGCACGCGCTGGCAAAATGGCTCGCTAAAACTGTTCTCTTTCATGGCCCTTGGCTCGGTAGTTTGACTGAGTGACACAAATCAAACCTCGGGCCGACATTGTGGCGATGGACAAGTATCACTCGCCCCAAGTAGACGTCGCCGTGCGACTCAATACAAACGAATCGCCACTTCCTGTTCCGCCAGAGTGGATCGCAGATGTGCGCAGCGCTGTTGATGATGTTGCATGGAACAGATACCCAGATCGATCTGCACGCGCCTTGCGTCAAGCAATCGCGGCTCGTCACGGCGTAACTGCGGAGAATGTTTTTGCGGCAAACGGATCAAACGAAGTTCTGCAGACCCTGTTGCTGACATACGCCGGTGCTGGTCGCACAGTGGCAACCTTTGAGCCCACGTATCAGTTGCATGCGCATCTCGCCCGAATCTCGGGAGCAACTGTGGTCTCTGGTCAGCGCGACAGTGATTTTTGTTTGCAAGAATCAGAGATTCTGCGAGTTCTTGAGACGGCGCAACCACATGTCGTTTTTTTATGCAATCCAAACAACCCAACGGGTCGACTCGAACCGCGTCGCAATATTGAGTTGGTCATAGCAAACGCACCAGGGCTCATTATTATTGATGAGGCCTATGCCGAGTTCTCGGATTGGAGTGCACTTGAACTTGTGACAGAACACTCCAATGTTGTGGTTACACGCACATTTTCAAAGACATGGTCGCTCGCGGCTCTTCGTTTGGGCTACGCAATCGCTCCAACACGAATTGTCGAAGACCTCCACACCGTGGTGATGCCATATCACCTTGACGCCCTGAAGCAAATTGCAGGGGAGCGTGCACTGAGCTATGTCGAACAAATGCAATCACGCGTCGCGGGTATTGTGCAAGAGCGAGAACGCATCGCAATGGGTCTTGAAAAACTCGGCATTGACACGTGGCCAAGCGGAGCGAACTTTATTTTGTTTCGCCCCACGGTGACAGGCGCTGTTGGACAGGGATCTGGCTCTGAGTCGGTCTGGCAAAAGTTGCTGAACGCTGGTGTCTTGGTGCGAGATTGCAGTACGTGGGCGGGGCTTGACGGGTGCTTGCGAGTGACCGTAGGAACCCCAGCCGAGAACGATTTGTTCTTAAAGGCGCTTCGCGTGGCTGTCGGCAAGGGAGAATAGACACATGGCTCGCACAGCAACCCGAAATCGGTCTACCAAGGAAACATCCATTGAGGTCAGCATTAATGTCGACGGATCTGGCCAATCGTCCGTGTCGACGGGTATCCCTTTTTATGACCACATGCTTGACCAACTGGCCCGTCATGGTGGATTCGATCTCACCGTCGCAGCCAAAGGTGATCTACATATCGATACTCATCACACAGTCGAAGATGTCGCGATTGCGATCGGCGAAGCATTGCGCGAAGCGCTCGGGGACAAAGCAGGCGTGAGGCGTTTTGCTAGTGGCACATTTCCACTTGACGAAGCACTCGTTGAGATCTCGCTCGATCTCAGTGGGCGTCCATTTGTTTCGTGGGATGTTGAGTTGCCAGAATGCTTGCCACTCGGAAGCCCTGCATTTGATCCGTCATTGGCAGAACACGCAATCGCATCATTGGCAACGGCAGCAAACATTACATTGCATGTCAATTTGCGAGCAGGCCGAAATGTGCATCACATCATCGAGGCAACATTTAAAGGACTGGCTCGCTGCTTGCGAGATGCAGTTCGCATTGACTCGACAGGAGTACCGTCCACAAAGGGCGTTCTTTCGTGACACAACCACCGCGTATTGCGGTGCTCGACTACGGAATCGGCAATCTGCGCTCGGCGCAAAAAGCATTAGAACGAGTTGGGGCTCACGCAGTTCTTACGACATCGCATTCCCAGATTGACGCAGCAGACGCCGTTGTCTTGCCAGGAGTTGGCGCGTTTGGTGCATGTATGGACGCTTTGCGATCTGCAGATCTAGAAGAGGTGACGCTTCGTGCCGTGAGCAGTGGAAAACCTTTTCTTGGAATTTGTGTTGGCATGCAGATGTTGTTTACGCGCAGTGAAGAGGATCCTGACGCAAGAGGGCTCAACGTCATCCCGGGAGACGTGCGCTGGATCTCAACATCTGTGCCGAGACCGCAGATGCAATGGAACCAGTTAGACGTCATCTATCCAGACAACATGTTTGAGGGGCTTGGGCAAAAACCATGGATGTACTTCGTGCACTCATTGCATGGTGTGCCAGACGACAACACCCATGTGGCCGCCACAGTGCAGTATGGCGAACAATTAAATGTTGCATTTCGCAAAGACAATGTTTTCGCTACTCAATTTCACCCAGAAAAATCTGCTGGTGCGGGACTTGCGTTGCTGCAGAATTTTGTATCGATGGCGGTTTCTTCATGATTTTGTATCCTGCAATTGATATTCGTGGTGGCTCCGTCGTGCGTCTGCGTCAGGGCGATTACGAGGACGAAACAATTTATGGCGATGACCCAGTTGCTGTCGCCGTGGCGTTTGCAGATGCCGGAGCAACATGGGTGCACATGGTCGATCTTGACGCTGCGCGCAGTGGTGACCCCACGAATCGAGACATCATTACTTCCGTTGCCCGCGCATTGCGGGGGCGTGCTCAGTTACAGGTAGGCGGGGGAGTCAGGTCTGTAGCCGATGTGCAACAACTTGCTAGTGCAGGCGTGGCGCGAGTGGTGATGGGATCTGCTGCAGTAGAAAATCCAGAACTTGTGCGAGAGGCCTCAGCGGTATTGCCAGTTGCGGTTGGACTTGATCATCGGGATGGCGTTGTTGCTGTGCATGGATGGACTGCCGCGAGTGAATTGTCGCTGATGAACGCGCTTGGCATGTTTGCGACTGCTGACGTTTTTGTTATTACCGATATTTCACGCGATGGCATGTTGGTAGGTCCAGACATTGAAGGTCTGGGCACTGCGGCACGTGCAACAAAGACTCCGATTATTGCAAGCGGAGGGGTTGGCACACTTGAACATTTGCGAGAGCTAGCAAATGTCACCAATCTGCAAGGAGTGATTGCCGGAAAAGCTATCTATGAGCGACGCTTCAGCGTGCAAGAAGCTATTCAAGCATTGTCAGGTGGTGTGCGGTGAGCAATGTACAAACAGACGTTGTCGCACGAGTGATTCCGTGTCTTGATGTCACAGATGGTCGCGTTGTTAAAGGTGTCAACTTTGTCGATCTACGCGACGCTGGAGACCCGGTAGAACTCGCTGCCCGATATGACGCTGAAGGCGCAGACGAATTGGTCTTTTTAGATATCACAGCATCGTCTGATCAGCGCAACACCATGCTTGATGTAGTGTCTCACACCGCAGAACAAGTTTTTATTCCGCTGACAGTTGGTGGCGGAATCAGAGAGTTGGCCGATGCACGTGCGCTATTGCGTGCGGGTGCTGACAAGGTGAGTGTCAATACATCAGCCGTACAACGACCACGTCTCATCGCCGAGATTGCCGCAGAGTTTGGTGCGCAGTGTGTCGTATGTGCCATTGACGCAAAACTCAATGCATCGACCCAATCATGGGAAGTATTCCTGCATGGAGGAAGAACGCCAACTGGAATAGACGTAATTGAATGGGCAGCACAAGCCGTCTCGCTCGGGGCCGGAGAAATTTTACTGACTTCAATGGATCGTGATGGCACTCGAGAGGGATTCGATCTTGTTTTGACTCGTGCCGTGGCAGATGCTGTCGGTGTTCCGATTATTGCAAGTGGTGGCGTCGGAACATTGCAACACTTGGCTGATGGAGTGTCAGTTGGTGGCGCAAGTGGAGTCTTGGCTGCATCTATTTTTCATTTTGGTGAACACACCGTGGGTGATGCTAAGACACTGATGCAATCGCTTGGGATACGAGTTCGTCCAATACCGAATCTTTCGTAGTCCCAAACTGTCCGGCCATAAAATGATCAGCGCCAGCAAGAACGGTGAGTGTCGTGTTTGTCCATGTTGCAATTGAAAGTTCAGTATCGGCGATACTCGTGAACTGGTCATGGTCAGGCATCAAAATAAATTTGTGACGATGATCATGGGCAGCCACGGGTGGAGTACTGAACATTCCTAGCGGAGGAGCAACTGTGATCCATGCACCAATGCGTGGCTCAACAACAGTGAGCGCAGTAGCAGCACCAAACGAGTAGCCCGCAACGATGATCGGTAGGTCGCCGACCACGTGAGACATCAGATCAATTGCGGCGGCAACATCAAGACGTTCGGCTCCGTTGCCGTCGTGTTCACCTTGGCTCGCACCAACACCACGGAAGTCAAACGCAAGGGCGGGACACGATGCACGATTTGCTGCCTCCACGATGGCGGCCACCACCATGTCATGACGGTTGCCTCCGTACAACGGATGCGGATGACACACCACGAATCCGGCGCTGGCGTGGCCGTCTGCACGCCGCAGGTCGCCGTCAAGAATCAGATTGTCAATCGTGGTGAGGTGGACCAACTCATCGTGCATGCCCGAAACGGTATCGCACGCTCGAGAACAAAATCGGACGGGAGCAGACGGGTCGAACCCCATAGAATGGTCACATGACTGACGCGTTCAATGCCCCCAAAGGTGAACAGATTTCAGCATCACCTGAACAACTTTCCGCCGTCGCATTTAATAAGGACGGACTTGTTCCAGCGATCTCGCAGTGTCGCACAACGGGGCGCGTATTGATGATGGCATGGATGACAAAGGAGTCATTAGCGCAGACCTTCGCCGAGGGGCGCATGGTGTACTGGAGCCGTAGCCGTAACGAGCTATGGAGAAAAGGTGATACGAGCGGCGATGCGCAATTCGTGCGAGAGGCGTATTACGACTGCGACGGCGACACTTTGCTCTTTATTGTCGACCAAGAAGGTGATGGCGCATGCCATACGGGCGAGTATTCATGTTTCTTTAATACTTTTGGTGATGCCAAAATTGAAGAGTAGTTCATGACAACTCAAATGAAACCAACACTCGAAGAGTTCAAAGAACTTGCGCAGTCATACACGGTTGTGCCGGTGTGGACTGAAATATTGGCAGATCTAGAAACTCCCGTTGCGGCATTTGCCAAACTTGTTGGCGAGGGCGATGGCTTTTTACTTGAATCAGTCGAACACGGCGAACGCTGGAGTCGGTTTTCTTTTGTCGGTCGTAATCCCCGAGCAACCTTGACATTACGTGATGGCCTGATTTCGACTATCGGAGATGTTCCCGATTCTGTTCCACTTGATCAAGGAATGCTCGCTGCAATGGAAGCTCTTCTTGATGTGTATCGCGCACCAGTAATGGAAGATCTACCACCCTTGCAAGGTGGGCTGATGGGTTTTCTTGGATACGACGTCATTCGTGAAGTAGAAAATCTTCCTAACGCAGCACCCGATGATCGGCATCTGCCAGATGCCACTATTAGCGTGATCGGATCTCTGGTGGCGTTTGATCACTGGCGTCAACGCGTGTACATGCTCGAGAGTGTTGCAGTAGATGGTCTAGACGCAGCACAAATTGAGGCGGCGTATGTTGGCGCAACCCAACGAGTACAACAAGGCGTTGCAGACATGTGTCGACCACTTGAGTATGTCGCCGTCGAGCCTCCGGTAGCAGAGGACGATCTTTTAACAATGACGTCATCAATGTCTGGCGGAAACTATCAACGAGCAGTAGAAGTCGCCAAAGAGTACATTCGGGCTGGCGATATTTTTCAGGTGGTGCTATCGCAGCGTTTTGACATTGACTTACAAGCAGACCCTTTTGATGTCTATCGCGTATTGCGACAAGTCAACCCCAGTCCGTACATGTATTTTTTACGACAGCCAGGCCTCACCATTGTTGGGGGATCCCCAGAACCAATGGTTCAGGTGCAAAATGGTCGCATTATCAGTCGGCCAATCGCGGGTACTCGCAAACGCGGGCGTAATGACGAACATGATCGCCGCTTGGCGGCAGAATTGCGTGAGAATCCCAAAGAAGTCGCAGAACACATCATGCTTGTTGACCTTGCGCGCAACGATGTGGGACGTGTCGCCAAATTTGGTTCAGTTGTTGTTGACGAACTGATGACACTCGAGCGATATAGCCATGTCATGCACCTGACATCACAAGTGTCGGGAGATTTGCGAGATGGACTCGGGCCCATCGATGTATTGCGTGCAACATTGCCTGCAGGCACAGTCAGTGGTGCTCCAAAAGTGCGAGCAATGGAGATCATCGACGAACTAGAGCCGGTCAAACGCGGTCCATACGCAGGCGTTGTGGGGTATGTCGACTTTGCCGGAAATCTAGATACTGCAATTGCGATTCGCACAATGTTTGTCGGACCAAACGGTGCGTCGTTGCAAGCAGGCGCCGGAATCGTTGCTGACAGCATTGCTAAAGACGAAGACTTAGAGTGTCACAACAAGGCAGCCGCATTGCTCGCCACTATTCCTGCGGCTCGCAAGATGACACAGCGACGCAAACAAGCCGGAACTCGAGCATGAGCCTTAATCATTGTGTCGCGCCCCGCGATGTTGTTCTTGTTCAAGGTGACGACGCAGGAGTCTTCTTGCATTCCCAACTGGCTCAAGATATCAATGCGATTTCTATCGGGGGGAGTGCGCACAGTCTCTTGCTCGAGCCATCGGGCCATGTCGTTGCGCTCTTGCGGGTGGTGCGCCATGCAGACACGGTGTTCACGCTTGACGTTGATGCTGGTCTAGGCAACGCAGTCGTGGCGCGTCTCGGCAAATTTGTTTTGCGAGCCAAAGTCACTCTGCGGGTGAGTGATTTCGTTGTTCACTCGTATTGGGGTAGCGGCGCACGCACGACCGTTGGTCTAGGAGTCGGTAGAGCAGTCGTGGCGTGGGCTCATGAAGGTTCCGATGGGTATGTGAATTCAGTCGATGTCGTTGGCGTCGACGCAGATGCGCCCCATGTTGGCGACGATGCGACGGAGCATGAGTGGCAGATCAACAGGATCGACTCGCATTGGCCCCATGTCGGATCAGATATTGAGATTGGTGATATTCCGGCAACAACAGGCGTTACTCAAGTGGCTGTGAGTTTTACGAAGGGCTGTTATCCCGGACAAGAACTTGTCGAACGCATGGACTCTCGTGGTTCAAACGCCCCTGTCTCATTGCGGGTACTTCCGGCTGGGACGTATCAGGCCGGAGAGACTGTGCAGGATAATGGTGTTGACATCGGAACAATCACTTCGGTTGGGCGCGTGCATGCAATTGCGCGCATCAAACGCGGACACGATGCCGGAACGGCACTGTTGCTATAGCCGCTGGTTTTGCACACGCAACAGAAGTTCGGCATGCAGTGAGTCAAACTCAGCAACGCTATGCAGTTCTTGAAATTCATCAGCGGTGTTAATTTTTTCAAGTAATGTTGCAAAATCAATTGAACAGTTTTTGGCGGCGTGAAGCCATTTTATCGCACCTTCAGGGTCGCTCCGCAAGACCAAGGCACGAGCAACATTGACCGCAGTGTCACTAAATGGGCACAAGGCAAAGGACTCAGACCCGTAACTAATTGCCACGTCGATACGCTTATTGTCAACAAGCATGCCAGTCATGAGCGAATCGCTAAGAAAATCACCGCTTGGCTTGAGTTGTTGCAACGCAGTTTGTGGTCGTGGGCGAAGTGCCTGTACTTGATAGATCAATAAAAATACGATAAATGGTAAAAACCCACGCAGGTTTGAAGTAAAGAGCAATGACAACGCTGATGCAGCTGTGGCTAACAAACTGAATCGAATCATCGCGATCTGGCCGTGCCGCGGAAACAGTCGCTCAAGTGCGCTTAACACGATTGCCCCACCGTCTAGTGGGAGAACCGGAAGAAGATTCAAGATTCCAAGAGCGATGCTTGCCCACCAAATAGCAATCGAGGCGTCGGATGTTCCGATATCTAATCGATTCAGTGGATTAATGTCTCCGAGCAACAAGATGGCAGTACCAACAGAGATTTGAAGGGCTGGACCAGAAACGGCGATGACAGCGCGCTCGTACCACTGCAGTGGTCGTCCGGGTTGATAGGCGGCGTATGCGACTAAAAAATCTAATGAAATTCTTGCATCTGCTCCGTACGCACGTGCTGCCAATGCGTGGCCGAGTTCGTGCAAAATCGTAAAGGCGCCAATCGCACCGGCAGTCCAGAGACCGAGTGTTCCGCCATAAATAAAGACGATAAGTACAAGGAACAACACGAATCCACGTCTGAACTCGATCGGGAATCCCAAAAGTGTGAACTCTCGGTGTCGTTGAGGGGAAGACCATCGTGCCATATCGTGCATTCTATGGATAGCGCACGAAAGTGAGTCTCGTGCCTAGACTTTATGAGTGCCTTACGTCTTTGCCTTTGACCATAAATACCGTCGTCCCCCCATGGAACTCAAAGATCTGCTGGGAGGCAAGGGAGCCAATCTTGCCGAAATGATGAGCGTGCTTAAGTTGCCTGTGCCACACGGTTTCACAATTACTACCGATGCGTGTCGTGACTATATGCACAGTGGGTGGCCAAAATCTCTTGACAAAGAAATCGCTCTTCATGTCAAATCGCTTGAGAGCAAAATGCGCCGCGGTCTTGGTGACGCAACAGACCCATTGTTGGTGTCGGTGCGATCAGGTGCCAAGTTTTCAATGCCCGGCATGATGGACACGGTGCTTAATCTTGGCCTCAATGACAAGAGCGTGAAAGGCCTCGCCACATCTACAAACAACGAGCGATTTGCCTATGACTCCTATCGTCGATTTATCTCCATGTACGGGCGCATTGTCCTCGGAATTGATGGACTGAAATTTGAGCACGCCCTTGAGGCCGCAAAAGCCAAGTGCAACGCCAAGACCGACGCTGATATTCCGGCTGATGCGCTCAAGGATCTGTGCGAGCAGTTCAAGACGACAGTCGCCGTTGAGACGGGCAAGCCATTTCCTCAGGATCCGGCCAAGCAGTTGCGTGGCGCAGTTGAGGCCGTGTTTCGTTCATGGAACGGTCCACGAGCCATTGCCTATCGTGTGCGCGAAAAAATCAGTCACGATCTTGGAACTGCGGTCAATGTGCAGGCAATGGTCTTTGGCAACCGTGATGACAACTGCGGAACAGGTGTTGGCTTTACACGCAATGCCGCAACTGGCGTTAACAAACCATACGGCGACTTCTTGGTGAATGCCCAAGGTGAAGACGTTGTCGCGGGTATTCGCAACACCGAAGACCTAGATGCAATGAAAAAGAAGTTCCCAGACCTTCATGCAGAATTGATGGCAATCTTTGTGCGCCTAGAAAAGCACTACAAAGATATGTGCGACACCGAGTTCACTATTGAGCAGGGAAAACTCTGGATGCTGCAAACGCGCGTCGGCAAACGAACCGGTGCGGCTGCACTAAAAATGGCCGTCGACATGACCAAGTTGTCAGCACCAAAGGGTGGCTGGAAAATCAGCAAGCGTGAAGCCCTGATGCGCGTCACCGCTGATCACCTTGACCAAGTACTGCATCCACAATTTGCCAATAAAGGAAAAGTATTAGCAAAAGGACTAGCAGCATCACCTGGTGCAGCAGTTGGCAAAGTGTATTTCACGGCAGATGATGCAGTTGACGCGGCTGATCGCGGTGAAGCAATTATTTTGGTACGCAGCGAGACAAGCCCAGAAGATGTTCACGGCATGATGGTTGCTAAGGGTATTTTGACAGCACGCGGTGGTCTCGTAAGTCATGCCGCGGTTGTTGCTCGTGGTTGGGGAACCCCAGCGATTGTTGGTGCTGACATGGTGAAAATCGAGGGGAAAACATTTTCTGTTGGTGACATCACCGTGAAAGAGGGCGACATAATTTCTCTTGACGGCACAACGGGAGAAGTTGTGCTCGGAGAGCTTCTGCTTGAAGCAGCAGAGCCTCCAAAAGAGTTTAAGACCATTCTCAAATGGGCTGACGAAGTACGTAAAGGCAAACTTGACGTGCGTGCAAATGCCGACACCGCAGAAGACGCCGACAAAGCACGCGAACTTGGTGCACAGGGAATCGGTCTTTGTCGTACAGAGCACATGTTCTTGGCTCCAGACCGACTGCCAGTAGTTCGTAGAATGATTTTGGCAAATACACCCGCCGAAGAAACAAAAGCACTTGAAGAACTACGGCAAGTACAAAAAGAAGACTTCGCAGGATTATTGCGCTCTATGTCTGGATTGCCGGTCACGATTCGTTTGCTCGATCCACCACTGCATGAGTTTTTGCCGCGAGTAGAAGAACTAGAAATCAAAAAAGCCGTGTCCGGTCTGAACGCCGAAGAAGAAGCTCTCTTGAAAGCAGCACACAGTTGGGCAGAATTCAACCCAATGCTCGGAACCCGCGGTGTACGACTCGGTGTCGTCAAGCCAGGTCTCTATGCAATGCAGGTGCGGGCACTGATGGAGGCAGCAGATCAAGTGGCTGCCGAAGGATACAAGCCTGTTATCGAAGTCATGATTCCGCTCACAGTGACGCGCGAAGAAATGGCATTGGCTCGCAGTTGGGTAGAAGAAGTTCTTGCGGACATCAACTCTCGACCTGCTCCAAAGACCAAAAAAGGCGCAAAGCGTGTGGTGCGACCAAAAGTGACAATCGGCACAATGATCGAAACTCCGCGCGCTGCTTTGCGAGCCGATGAACTCGCAGAAGTATCCGATTTCTTTAGTTTTGGCACCAACGACCTCACTCAGATGACTTTTGGTTTTAGTCGTGACGACATTGAAAGTCGCATGATGCCTGCATACCTTGAGGCTGGCTTGCTGAAAAGAAATCCATTTGAAACGATTGACCAAACAGGCGTTGGTGAACTCGTTGAAATCGCCGCTAAACGTGGACGCAAAGTCAAGCGCGGAATGAAGCTCGGTGTTTGCGGCGAGCACGGTGGCGACCCCGAATCAATCGGATTATTTTATCGGGCAGGTCTTGACTATGTCAGTTGCTCGCCGTATCGAGTTCCTATTGCCAGACTGTCCGCAGCGCAAGCAGTAATCGGCGGAAACAAGTCCGACACAAAGTAATCAACTAGGATCTATCGATGATGTTTATCTTGGGAGCCAAAGTAGATCTTACGATTGCCCCGTGGCACTGGTTTTTGTTAATCGGAATTCTTGGCAGTTTGCTGCTGGTCGATATCCTCGTCATCCATCGCACGGCACATGTAGTGAAGCCCAAAGAAGCCGCGATCGAAACCGTGGTGTGGGTGGCAATTGGATTGCTCTTTGGCGCATGGATTGCATTTGAATTTGGCAAACAGGCGGCAGGTGAATACATCGGTGGATACTTGATTGAGGAGAGTCTCAGTATTGACAACGTATTTGTGTGGGCCGTGTTGTTTTCGCACTTTAAAGTGCCGTCTCAGTATCAACATAGGGTTCTGTTCTGGGGAATCTTTGGTGCATTTATTATGCGTCTAGGCTTTATCTTCGCTGGTGTAGCCATTATCGATACTTTTAAAATTTCTCTTATTGTGTTTGGTCTCTTTCTGGCATATACCGGAGTGCAGTTATTGCGAAGCGGAGATGATGAGTTCGACCCAAGCAAGAGTAAAATTCTCAAACTCTTCCATCGAGTTGTCCCTAGTACCGATGTCCTGGATGGTCAAAAACTTTTTACGGTCGTCAATGCAAAACGTGTCGCCACACCATTGCTTGCGGTGCTTGTGATGGTAGAACTCTCCGACATCATCTTTGCCATCGACTCGGTACCAGCAGTCTTGTCAGTGACGAGTGAGCAGTACATTGCGTTTGCATCAAACGCCTTTGCAATCATGGGGCTCCGAGCCTTGTATTTCTTGGTGGCTGGCATGAGGGACCGTTTTCAATATCTTCAGACTGGACTTGGCATTATCTTGGTTTTTGTCGGTGCCAAAATGGTGTACTCGTACTGGCACCACTTGTCAATCGCAGTGTCGCTGTCGGTGATCGTCGTAGTGCTGGCAGGTTCTGTTTTTGCGTCAATTCGATGGGGTGCACCCCCTGCAAACGAAGACACGCCGAAGCATTAGTATCCAACAATGGGCATTGTTGACGACGACATTGAGAGAGTTCGAACTGCCATCTCAATCGTCGATGTTGTGGGTGAATATGTCACCCTCAGACGAGTCGGCCGAAGTCTTGTAGGTCTGTGTCCTTTTCATTCTGAAAAGTCAGGCTCATTTAATGTTCGCGAAGACACAGGACGTTTCAAATGTTTTGGCTGCAATGCCGGTGGCGATGTCTTTAAATTCATTCAAGATATTGAGCATCTTGACTTTGTTGCATCGGTTGAGCGCCTAGCTCTTCGAGCCGGCGTTGAACTGCACTACACAACAGGTCCGGGTGCGGGCAAAGACCGCAAGCGACGCCAACAACTTCTTGAGGTCATGGAAAAAGCGGTTGCTTGGTATGAAAAACGACTTCTGGAGGCCCCCGATGGCAGGGCTGCTCGTGATTACTTGCGGTCTCGTGGCATTACAGGCGAGATCGCTCGTCAGTTTCGCTTGGGCTGGGCCCCAGACGACTGGGACACGTTGTGTCGCGAGATTGGTGTCGCCGACGATCTTTTGCGTGATGTCGGACTTGGTTTTACGAACAAGCGTGGTCGCATGCAAGATTCTTTTCGCGCTCGAGTGTTGTTTCCGATTTTTGACGAGACTGGCGCGCCTGTCGCCTTTGGTGGACGTGTCTTGCCGGGCAGTGATGATCCCGCTAAATATAAAAACTCAAGTGAGACTGCGATCTACGCCAAGTCCCGCACCCTCTACGGTGTGAACTGGGCAAAAAATGACATCGTCAAAGCCGACACAGTTGTGGTCTGCGAGGGCTATACCGATGTGATTGGTTTTCATCGCTCAGGGGTGGGCATCGCTGTTGCAACATGCGGAACCGCACTGACCGAAGATCACGTCCGCTTGCTCAAACGATTCGCCACTAAAGTTGTTCTTGCATTCGACGCAGATGCCGCGGGGCAAGGTGCAGCAGCACGGTTTTATGAGTGGGAAAAGCGATACGACGTGCAAGTGTCTGTTGCGCGTTTTGCACAAGGCAAAGATCCGGGTGACCTAGCGTCAAGCAATCCAGAGTCACTTCGTGAGGCGGTCTCAGCAGCAACACCATTTTTGGGATTTCGCGTCAAACGCGCGCTGGACGCCGGAACCATCACAACACCAGAAGGCCGAGCACGTACTGCTGAATCAGCCATCACGATTATTAACGAGCATCCCGACATCAACGTTCGTCGGCTGTATGCCAGTGAAGTTGCTGTATTTACGAATCTTCCTGCTCAAGACTTGGTGCGCATGGTAGAGCGGGGTGGCAATGCGCGAGTTGTGGTGGCAACGCCAGTACGGCAACAAGCAGAAGGTGCTGGTTTCGTGGCCTTGACAATGCTGATTCATCGCTGGAACGACATTGCGCCATGGTTGATCGAAGCATTGTTCGCCCAGGACACGTACCGTGCTGCGTTTAGGGCAATTGTTGAAACTGATGGCAATGTTGAAGCGGCGATACTGCTTGTCGAGGGTGAGGCACGAGACATTATTGAGCGAGCAGCCGTGTCTGATTTTGAGACTGACCCTATTTTGGAGTCTCGTGCTCTTTTAGCCGCCGCAGTTCGTCGTGAGTTGGCACAACGGGTACACATCACCGACTCAGACGAAATTCGACAAGACCGCCAAGCACGAATCACGCTGGCTGATTTCAATGACCCACGCAAAGCCAACGACGCTGCAATGCAGTTGCTACAGTGGTTAACGAATCGCACTACATCAACGGCATGACAAAGAAATTCCTGACGCCTTTGCCTCCAGAGGGAGTATTGCCCTCAGAGTGGCTTTCTCTCTTGGCAACTCGTGATCCAAACGGCAACATTGCGGCGGAGGACGTCGACAAAGTCTTGATCAACGTTGTTCTCACCGAAGAAATGCTTGCAACGGTATCCAAAACTCTTAAAGATGCGGGATACACCATTGTTGGAGATTCTGAGAGCGACGCTATTGCGCAAGTCCCCGACTCAATTATTGTCGAGAAAAAGAAAACATCTTCTAAATCAAGTGGATCAACAAAAGGTGATGCCATTGGGTTGTACCTGCAAGAAATTGGTCAAGTTCAATTACTCACCGTCGATGATGAACGAAGACTCGGCAAGGCGATCCAAGCAGGATTATCGGCCAAACTCACGGAACTTCCAGAAGAAGCATCACTGCGCGACAAGCGCGACAGACGCGCCATTATTAGCGAAGGTGAGCGAGCAACTGAAGAACTAGTCAAGGCAAACCTGCGACTGGTTGTTTCTGTTGCTCGGCGCTACAACGGGCGAGAACTCCAGCTAGCAGACCTGATTCAAGAGGGAAACATCGGTCTCATGCGTGCAGCCGAAAAGTATGACTGGGAGAGGGGCTTCAAGTTCTCAACATATTCCACATGGTGGATCCGACAAGCCATGATGCGGGCGATGTCTGAACAGGGGAGAACTATCCGCATCCCGGGGCATGTCGTGGAGCGAATGAACCGTCTCAAAAGAGCACAACGAGAACTCGTGGTTGAACTCAATCGAGAACCGACCGTTGAAGAACTTTCTGAGCGAGCATTTCTTGAGCCAGATCAGATTTCAGAACTGATGCAACTTTCTACTGTGACGATGAGTCTTGATGCTCCACTGTCACAAGACGAAGACAGTTCTGCTGGCTATGAACGTGTGTATGACGATGAACAAGAGACACCCCTTGATATTGCCGAAAGAAATCTCTTAGTCGAAGTTATTCGCTCTGAACTCTCAAATTTGCCAGAGCGAGAACGTCGTATTTTGGAGAAGCGGTTCGGTATTCATGATGGCAAACCCATGACACTTGACGATGTGGCAGTCGAAGAAGACGTCACGCGTGAGCGAATTCGCCAGATTGAGCAAAAGACCCTTGCTCGCTTGCGGCATCCAAACAACAGCCTGAAATTGCGTGGATTAATAGACGAAGAATGACCCAAGGCAGACCTAAATGTGTCGGTCGGGGCCAGTGCCACTAGAGTGAATATGCCATAACACGGACATGTTCAGACGGTTCGCCGTCTGTCGCGCCCGTCCTTTCCGGGGTAGCTCAGTTGGCAGAGCAACGGACTGTTAATCCGTTTGTCGTGGGTTCGAGCCCCACCCCCGGAGCTTTTCCCCATTCGCGGGCCAGTAGCTCAGTTGGTTAGAGCAGGGGACTCATAATCCCTTGGTCGCAGGTTCGAGCCCTGCCTGGCCCACCACAGTGAGACACCTGTCAATGATTGCGTGTTGAATAGTGGCGTGGCACCCAAGGCTTCTCGGCGACAATTTATCGGAGGAGCAGTTGCACTTGGCAGCGCAGGCGTGCTCGCCGCCGCATTTCGTTCGTTTAACGCAACACCTGCTTCCACTGGGTCAGCCCTTTTGGCAACGCCAACAACATTGCCTGCACCATCACTTGAACCATTCATCACTCCCGTCAAGGATTTTTATCGCATCGATACTGCATTCGAGATCCCGCAAGTAGATGCTTCGACATGGACCCTGCGAATTCATGGCATGGTCGATACAGAAAAACGTCTCACACTTGACGATATAAATTCACTACCTCAAGTAACCAATGACATCACAATGGGATGTGTATCAAATGAAGTCGGCGGAAATCTGATTGGCACTGCTCAGTGGGGTGGTGTTTTGCTTGCCGATGTGTTGCGATCATGCGGCGTGCAGCCAGGAGCGCAACAACTTGTGAGCAGAAGCGTCGATGGATGGACATGTGGAACTCCTGTTGATGCCATCATGGACGGTCGTCCAGCAATGTTGGTGACCACGATGAACGGCGAACCACTCATCCCCAAACACGGATTCCCAGTTCGCATCGTGGTGCCTGGATTATTTGGTTATGTGTCGGCAACAAAGTGGGTAAACGAGATCGAACTCACAACATGGAATGCATTCGATGCATATTGGATTGATCGTGGTTGGGCCAAAGAAGGACCAATGTTGTCATCAAGTCGCATTGACCTTCCGCGCAATGGAGCACAGATAAAAACTGGTCCGCTGATGATTGCCGGATTCGCATGGGCGCCGCGCGCTGGTGTGAAGTCAGTTGATGTGCGCATTGACGATGGGCCGTGGCTGCCAGCACAGATTGAAAAGTCACCAACCGGAGATACATGGTGTCAGTGGAAACTGAACTGGACTGCAACCTCAGGTCAGCACATATTTACGACACGAGTTACTGATGCAAAAGGTGTTGTACAAGATGAAGAGATCCGCCCGATAGAGCCCAGCGGGGCAACGGGGTATCACTCCATTGGCGTGGAGTGCATTTATTAATTAATAACGCTCAGTCGTGGTCGCGTTTGGGCACCCCTAGCGCAATGCTGCTATCTACGCATGAGACCGCGTGACAATTAGTGCTCGTCTAGCCAGCCCGGCACGCGTTCGAGAAGATCGAGGCTGACGTCTCTGCAATTGTTAAACACGTCATAAAAATCCTCGTCTGTGCCACGAAAAACATTTGCTAATGACACCGCGATGCGCCCAACAATGCTGAGGCTTCGCTCAGGAGCATCGGTGACGGAGTGATACGAATCGATTGCAGACACTTCAAGGGGTAATTGCAGTCCGCCAACACCGGCAATTTCGGTGGCGAGCACCAACAAGTCGGGTGGCGAGAACAGTGGCGGGAATGTCCATGTGAAAATGAGCGGAAAACTGAATCCTTCTGGCGGCTCAGCATCTGGGTCATCTTGCTTGAGGACTTCGTCTTCAAAGCCCAACAATGCGCGTGGATCGATCTCGAGGCTCAGATGCAGGTCAATTGGCCCGTTGCAGGCTTCGGCAGGGTGGAGGTCGACTTCCCATAGTTGACGCAGCGAGTAGGTCTCGACAAAGTGTCGCTCATCATGGACATGAAAGCCATGATCAACGGCATGGCTCTTGAGAACAGAAACAAATCCAGCAATGTCAATGACGGCCATCAGATGAGACTACCGTTTGGTCGTGGCTCTATTGAATGCTCAATCTGATGATCTAGATATTCTCGAGTTCTTCCATGACGTCGCCGATGCGGCAGCCGATGCACTCGACGAAGTAGGCGATTGGTCCCTGTCGGGTGTGCGCACAGGTCAATATAAAGCCGATGTACTAGTAGACAACGCAGTGACACGATTGCTAGAGCGTGCAGGTGTAGGTATTTTGTCCGAAGAAAGTGGAGCACGCGGATTTCAGTGGCCATTGCGGGGCGACGAACTCATCGTCATTGTCGATCCCATAGACGGCTCAACGAACGCAAGCAAAGGTATTCCGTGGTTTGCAACAGCACTGTGCGCCGTCGACTCAGAGGGTCCACGCGTGAGTCTCATCGCAGAACAATCGGGCAGCGAAACGCGTTTCTCTGCGGTGCGCGGAAGTGGTGCGGTGTGCGATGGCGTGCGTATTGCATCTTCAAGTAATGCCGACATGGACCAAGCAGTCATCGGTGTCTCAGGGGTTCCACCTGCACAGGCAGGATGGTGGCAGTTTCGAGCACTGGGTGCTGCTGCACTCGACCTCTGCTTAGTTGCAACGGGCGCATTAGATGGCTTTATCGATTTTCATGATCACGGCGTGTGGGATTACGCCGCGTCACTTTTGATCTGCGAAGAAGCAGGCATCATGGTAGTTGACGCTTTTGGGCGCGATTTACTGGTGGGCGACCCAGCACTTAGGCGCACTCCCATCGCAGGAGTTTCTCCTGACATTGTCGACGCTCTAGTCGCACTGCGAGTAGCACACGGCGAATAACAAATAAAAGCTATTGAGGCCAACCAGGAGTATCTGCATCAAGCTCAACACCCATTGTGTTAAGAAATCCCGACACAAGACGGTATGTGCCAGCAACCATGATGAGTTCAACAAGTTCAGTCTCATTCCAGTGCGTTTGTAGTAGTTGCCAGGTTGCGTCGGATACACAATCGTCACGACAGAGGTCATCACACATTTCAATTAACGTGCGGTCGCGGGCGCTCCAGTTGACTGCACCAATGTCTTTGGTGAGATCTGTAATCTCCTGCATTGTTAAGCCAACGCGCTCGCCAATGATTGTGTGCTGACCAAATTCATATACTGACTGACAGTTCCACCCCACACGCAAGATGACAATTTCGCGTTCGCGGACGGGGAGCACCCCCTTATTCAAAAAGAACCCCGCGTATGTCATGAACCGTTTGAGTAGTTTTGGGTGGTGAGCAATAGTTTTAAAAATATTGAGTGGCTCACCAGTTCCTGAAGTAATCCCTCTACTAAAAATATCGGCTACTTCCTCCGAGATTGTGTCAACAGGCACAAGACGAGGTTCAGTTGGTCGTGGTTTTCCAAGCGGTGAGAGAGAAGTTGTCATACGACATAGTCTTGCTGTTTTGAGGTGAGTCAGGCACATTGCCGACTAAAGGCGTACTATTTGAGCGGTGAGAAAGTTCGTTCACATAATTGCCATTCTTGGTTTATTGACCGTTGCAACGTCGTGCGCATCCGGAAGCTCTACAACAGTGGGCGACACGACAGTCTCTTTACCCACAAACACTCAAGGCGCCATTCAATCTGGGCAATTGACAACAATTGATGGGCGGCAGTTTGATCTAGAGAAAGAGATCAAAGATACGCCAGTCGCATTTTGGTTTTGGGCACCTGGTTGAACTACCTGCAATAGCGAGGCCCCCTCGGTCGAGGCGGTTCATCAAAAATATAGTGACTCAGTGAAGATCGTTGGAGTTGCTTGGAGTGGGGACACGTCAAGTTACGAAGGTTTTGTTGCCAAGCACAGCATCTCGTTCATAAACATTGACGACACACCGGGAAACGTCTATGCAGAGTATGAGATTCCGTACCAGCCTGCCTGGGTGTTCATTGAGACGGACGGAACTGTCGCGCGGCGCTTGGGAGCAATGTCGCAGACCGAACTTGATTCAATCATCGCAGAACTCGGCGAATAAACTTTGATAGGCATTAAGCAGAGAAGAATTTCTGCTCTCTAGTGTTGACCTGCCAAAATAGAAAATAGTTTGCGCTACTGCGCCTTCTGAAGACTCAGTACTGCGAATATCAAGTGATGTCATTCCCCGGATCAGAATCACCTCAGTCCTTGTGCGCCGAATGAGGTTTACAATCCCAAGACCGCGACACCCTGCAGGTAGTCTTTGGCGATGAAAAACTGCTTTCTTACAAAAATGTGTAGTTTGATAGTTGTAAGCATTGCCAGATGACGCAGTCTGAGCAAACTGTCGAGCCGATTGCGCTCAACGCAGTTGAATTCTGTGTCGTAGACCTCGAGACCACGGGTGGCTCAAGCGAGTTTCACGCAATCACTGAAATTGGTGCCGTGAAATATCTTGGGGGGCAGGAAATTGCACGTTTTACAACTCTAGTAAATCCTGGATGTGCAATCCCTGCGTTCATTACGGTTTTCACCGGAATAAGCGACGCGATGGTGGCAAACGCACCACCAATTGAACAAACCCTTGCACCGTTGCTTCAATTCATCGGTACTTCAGTTTTGGTCGCGCATAATGCGCGTTTTGACATCGGGTTCATCAACGCGGCTCTACTGCGTGCTGACTACGAACCTCTGACAAATCGCGTTCTAGATACCGTTGGCTTGGCACGTCGACTCGTTGGGGCAGAAGTCAAAAATTGCAAGTTGTCGACTCTTGCTACAAGCCTGAACCTGAGGCATCAGCCATGCCACCGCGCCATTAATGATGTGTTGGCCACGGGCGATTTGTTGCACTATTTAATAGAGCGTGCTGCTGGGTTTGGCGTGTTTGATCTTGATGATTTTGCAGCATTGGCAAAAATCTGGGCGCATCCGCAGGCCTCAAAACTAAAATTGACGGTTGATCTGCCACGTAGTCCCGGTGTCTATTTATTTGTTGATGGCAGAGGTGATGTGCTGTATGTCGGCAAAGCAACAAACATCCGCGCCCGCGTTCGGAGCTATTTTGGGACTGGCGACACCCGACGCAAGATCGGCTCACTTCTCAAGTTGATGCAGGCAGTTCATTATGTTGCTACCCCTGACCTATTGACCGCTGAAGTGCTTGAACTTCGCATAATCACAAAATTGCGCCCTCGCTACAACTACGTGGGCACGCGGGCGGCAAAGTACTGCTACGTGCGGCTGACGCTCGGGGAGCAGTGGCCACGATTAATGATCACAAATCGTGTCGCTACTGGCGCAATGAACGCCAACGACATTTATCTCGGTCCAATTTCCACTCGAGCGATAGCACGAAATGTCGTGGATGCGATTGAGTCAGTTGTGCCGCTTCGCCGCTGCACGGTACGCATGGGTCGCAATTATCAACCGTCCCAAGATTCACCAATGTGCTCAGCCGCCCAACTTGGTCTGGCTCAGTGCCCATGCTCGGGCACTGCTGATCCACAGATTTACGCCGTTGAAGTTCAGCGAGTTGTCAGCGCAATGTCGGGCAATGAGCAAGAAATAATTGACAAACTCACCGAAAAAATGCAAAGACATTCTCAGGCACAGTGCTTTGAAGAAGCTGGCGACGTACTTTCGCGCATTGAAGCCCTTCAATCGGTTTTGCGCCGCACTCAAACTGCTCGCGAGTTGGTCGACGCCGGAAGTTTCGACTTTGTTGTTAATCCTGATGCAGCTGGCGGCACAAACCCCGCAGGTCAACAAATCTCATATCAAATATATTGTGGGCTCTTGCAATCCACGCACATCGACGGCACCGTATTTTCTCCGATTGCCCCACCGTTAGGGGCCGATTTTGTTCAGTTGTTCAGCCGACCGCGAGAGAGTGCCCCAGCGATGCCAATTGATACTGAAATCATCGACGAAATTTTGTGTATTGCCCGCCATATCCGGGCCTCGACAGGTTCAACTGGTTGTTGAGTCCGACTCCTCAGTTTTTGCAACTGAAAACAAATGCCATCGACCGTCAGTGGTTGGTGAATATTTCGATCCACCATCTTCCATGTAAGAAACGGACGAATTTATCGGGGCCTCGTCTGGGAAGGTCTTTCCTTCGGTGGCACAGGGAATGATCAACACGTTGTGTGGTGCCATGATCACAAAATTATCACCGTGAGTGTTTAGAGGTACTCGACCGCTATCCAAAACTTCGCGAAGACGAGTAGTTTCAACACATTTAAAGTTGACGACATCGTCTACAACTTTAATTTTGATAAAACCCTCGCCTATTTCTTTGATAGTTACCGTTCGCCATGAGCTAAGGCTCTCAAGCGCAAGTCGCGCCTGAATGTGATGTACTAAATGTCCGGGCTTGAAACTAGGTGATTTGTCCATATTATTCTCCTCATCGTTCTTGGCGTTACCACCGACTTGAAATCGGTTGGTGATCTTCAACGGGCCAAGCCCCTCAGATCGTCTTGATGATTACAAACTCACCATACTCACGGGGTGTGCCAGGTTAAATCACGCTCTCATTTTTTCTTGCGGTTTTTGAGAATCAAAGCCACACCGCCGAGGACGACAATGCCAACAATCAGAATTATCGCGGTATTTGGGTAGTCATCTTTGGATGACAGGGAATTCTCTGATATTCCAGATGACTGCCCTGAACCAGTGGTTTCATCGGTGACGGTCGTTTGAGTAGTTGAGGCCGTTTCGTACCACGCCATGACACCAGCAACACCGAGGGCGCGATTCGTAATATTTTCAACTGCTGTACCAAATTGTTCTTTTTTACCCACCGAAACAGTGAATCGAGCAGGCGACTTGCCAGTGATCGTGATCGAGTAAATGCCCGTCGTTGCCACGTCAGATTGCTCTACTAATCGAATGTAATTAGTGCCAGTAAATGGTTCGGGAAATGCAATTCGCTCAGTCGTTGCCAACGTGGTTTTAGTGCCGGACGGGTCAACTACTTCGAGGTAGGGCAACTCAGTGTCCTTTATTGCGTTTTCTGGCGCAAGATCAGGAATCAGCAGCGATATGTAGAGCGGGTCACCTTCGTTGAACTTGACACGAAAACCCCTTGTGTCGTCGGACATTTCAAGAGACCCGTAAAGCGCAAAAGAAATTGTGCCGTCAACGAGCAGCGGCCCATCAATTGGTGTGCTCTGCTCTGACGTCAGGATGATTGGGTCATGCGCTTTGGCCGCTGTGGCTGGAAATAGTGCAAATAGTGCAATAACGAAAAGAAACTTTTTCATAAGAATATTGACTGTAGACCAAGAAAAACGCTGGCATATCTAGGGAGCGCTTGATTAAACGGTTGCAACACAAATAACGCTTAAATTCTTAGTGGGAAAAAGCCATAGACGCCAATAAGTCTTGGACCGACAAACGGGGTCTGTCAAACTGATGTTTTATGACGCCAGCCACACGGTGGGGCAGTCATCTTCGTGAAGCGGATTGCCGTCGACGATGTGGCGATGATGTGCTTTTAATGGTGCACCGGCGCGAGTGAAGTAGGTCGTGTCGTCGCCGCAATACCGAAGACTAATTGCGCGTCTGAATCCCTGAGTGGTGTTGGGGCCTGCACCATGAATAGTTCGTCCATGATGCACAGTGACATCGCCAGGTTCTGTATTGAATGAAATGACCGAACACTCATTGCTTTGCTCCATCGCATCAATGTCTGGAATCGCGGGACCGTTAGTACCTGGAATCACCATTGAAGAAATGAAAAGATTCGGCTGGTAGACATCGGGCCAAAGATGTGAACCCGCGACAAATTTAACTGCGCCTGATTCGGAGGTCACATTGTCGAGTGGGCACCACATCGTGCACACCTTGTTGCCCTCAACATGAAAGTACGCCAAGTCTTGATGCCACGCCGTGCGCTCAATAGTGCCAGGCTCTTTGGCGAGAACACTGTCCTCCCAAAGACGCACAGTCGAAGAACGCATAATTGCACCCGCAATTTCTGGCATTGGTGAATCGCATGCAAAAAAATGAAATTGATCATGCTCGCGCCAGTGATCGACTCCTGCAAAAAATCGTCCACGTCCGGTGAGTGGCACATCGCCGCGTTGAACGTCGTTGCCGCTTTTGGCAATCGCATCACCCATCGCTGAGAGGTCTGCAACCTCTGACGTGTCAAACAGCGCCGCTAACGGTGCTTCCATACTGCGAAGAAGATCGGGGTTAACAACTTTTCTCAGGCAAACGACACCATCGCGCCAGAATGTCTCGATTTCATCATTTGTGATAGTTCGAAGAAGTACCGATGTCATGTTTACCCCTTTGCTGAAAACCCGCCATCAATGACGAGCGTGTGACCTGTGATGAATTGACTTGCCTCGGATGCGAGAAAGAGTGCTGCTGGAGCGATGTCTGAGGGCGTACCAATGCGACGAATAGGCGAGCGATCGAGGTGTGGTTTGGTCAACGCGTCAAAGGGCAGCATTGGTGCTGTCATGTTGGATTCGACCAGTCCTGGCGCGATTGCATTGACGCGAATGTTATCGCTGGCGTAATGCACGGCAAGTGTCTTTGTCATTTGGACAACGGCTGCCTTGGCAGCGCCATAGCCAGGGACAAACTCGACTGCAAAAAAGGATGCAAGTGAGGCCATATTGATGACGCAAGCGCCCCCGCGAAGCGTTGATTTTGCAAGGAGAGGGTGCAGCAGTTGAGTAAGACGGAAGGCTGCGGAGAGATTGATGAGCACTGCTTCTTCAAAGACGTCGGGGTCATATTCGTTGCCGCCATTAGGCATCACTTGTCCGGCATTATTAACCAAAATATCCAGCGCAGAGATACTTTGAGAAAGTGTCGCGATGTCTTCGCGGCTACTCATGACGCATTTGATGTATTCAAAACGTGAGAGATCATGCGAGTACTGTGCTGGTGAATCTTTAGTCCCAGTAATCGTGACGATTGCGCCAGCAAGAACAAACGACTGGGCAATCTCTAGCCCAATTCCATTCGAGCCCCCAGTAACAAGAACACGAGCACCTTGAAAGTCAAAAGTAGTTGAGTTTGATGTTGTCACGACCAGACTTTCTCCCACTGATGTGTTTGTGCGCTTCGAGTGATTGCAAGAGCAGCACGAACTTCTCCGAGCGAGTATTGAGCGTCTGCTTCAAGCGGTTTATTGTCGAGCACCGCTGCTTCAAAATCATTCCAAACTCCGATGTAGCTATCCATATAGTTGCCCGTTCCCATCACCGTTCCTTGCCAATCACTGCCATCAAAGAGACGCACCTCACCCAAAGCTGAGATCACAATCTCACCTTTTGTACCTGTGAATTGAAAATGTGGCTGTAGCGCAACGGCGCCAGTTGCAAGCATGACATCAAAACTTGCCACAACGCCAGACTGAAACTTACAGAGGGCGCGCACTAGTGACTCACCCTCCATTTTTTCTTGTATGCGGGATGTAACGCCGACAACTTCATCAATCTCTCCCAAAATCATTCGCAATGGTCGCATCCAATGCGAACCAGTATCAAGAGCAACTCCACCACCAGCCTGGGCTGCCTGAAATCTCCATGAGTCCTGTGAGGGGTAAAACTCTGGAGTAATGCCGAAGTTGTGCCATGAACGGGCAGTAATAATGTCACCGATTGCACCATCGCGGATTAGTCCTTGTGCGATCAGCACCTCGGGCCAGTATTGGGCATTTTCGGTCAACATAAAGACACGGTCAGGATGCTGCGCCGCGACTGCGAGGATTTGTTCACACGCTTGGGGGCTTGGGGCCATGGGTTTTTCAAGAGCGACATGAACTCCAGCACGCAATGCTTCAGTTACGAGATCTTGATGAAGATGATGGGGCACCAAGATAGCGAGCGCATCAACTCCGATAGCGAGTGCTTCAGTGATAGACGAGCAGGCAGTTCCACCAGTTAATTCGGCGAGATGATCTGCACGTTCTGTCGAGACATCGACGCAGGCGGTGACAGTCGTTCGTTTCGTGCTCTGCAAAGCCCTGGCATGCCATTGGGCGATCGCCCCACAACCAACCAGTCCAAGGCGGAGTCCACTCATTTCATGCAGACTACTATTTGAGACGAGGAGAAAATGTCAGCGAAAATCCGAATCACTGATCTGGGCAGGCCAGACCTCACCGATGTGCAACGTTTGGCGCACGAGTACGGCGAGTCACTTGCCCTAGATATGTCGTCGCAGGGCATCCTTGCTGAGGCGTCTCTTCGCACCGGGCTAGACGACTTCGGTGCTCTCGACTTCGTTGACCGATTGTCATTGTGGTTAGACGAAGTAGGTCAAGACCCCGATCGACTCTGCATTGCAAATTTGTCACTTCGAAATAGTTGCGTTCGGTATGCCTCGAATCGATTATTGACGCATGATCTTTTGCGCCGTCATCCAGAGATCCATGACATCAAAATAGAGCGACCAATTATTATCTTGGGACTGCCACGCACCGGAACAACGCATCTCTTGAACCTTTTATCAGCAGATCAAAGCATGAGGTCGATGCCGCTCTGGGAAAGTTACGAGCCGATCCCGATGCCAGGTGATGGCGCCGGCCCCGATGGTCGTGATCCGCGTTATGTGCGGTGCGCCAAAGAGTGGGAACAAATGCAGGTCGTGACTCCGCACGTAGCACTAATGCATCCGATGGACCCTGAACACGTGCACGAAGAGATCGAGTTAATGTTGCCAAACTTTGCTTCGTACAACTTGGAGTGGGTAGCGCGCTGTCCGCAGTGGCGCGATCACTATTTGTCAACCGACCAACAGCCGCACTACGACTACATGCACACCATGCTTAAGGTGCTCACGTTTTTGCGACCACGCAAGCGATGGATCTTGAAGTCACCCCAACATTTTGAACAAATAGTTCCGTTGATGAACACCTTTCCAGACGCAACCATTGTGATGACCCACCGAGATCCTGTGGCGGTTGTTCAATCGGCGGCAACGATGATTACGTATGCAGCGCGCATGGCATATCGCACAATTGATCCTGGTTGGTATATCGATTATTGGACCGACAGAATCGACCGCCTCCTCACGGCAGCAGTGAGCGATGTTGACAAGATTCCACCTGAGCAACGCATCGATGTTCACTTCAATGATTTCATGGCAAATGATGCAGACATGGTGAAGCAAGTGTGTGATTTTTCGTCACATGTGCTGAGCAAAAAAGCCGAAGAGCAGATCAACAAGCGTGTCGTCGAGCGTTCTCGTGATGGACAAGACTCCGTGGTCTACGATGTACGAGCGGACTTTGATCGCACTCCTGAACAGATTCGGGAAAGATTTATGCCGTATCTCGAAAAATTCAATGTGCCAATTGAGGTGAAATAACATGGAGAGCAGTTCAGATATACAAAAGCAAGTCGATCATCTGATTGATACTCGGCCCGGAAAAGAACTTCTTCAGCACCACTATGAAGATCCTGCCCGCGAAGTGGCACCCGGGATATTTCGGTCAAGTGGGGCAACTGCTGCATACATGATTGTGCATGACGAGGGCAGAATAATTGTCAACACGGGCATGGGGTATGAAGCGGTGCACCACAAGCGTGTATTTGACGCCATTTGTTCGGGTCCGACGACTCACATCCTCACAACGCAAGCACATGTTGACCATGTGGGTGGTGTCGCACTATTTCGAGACCCAGAAACCATCTACATTGCGCAGCAAAATAATGTTGCGTGTCAGGCTGATGATGCTCGCATACAAAGTCTGCGTTATCGCACCGCAAAAGTGTGGTTCGACATCACAGGCGCCGCCGCACAACGAATAGCGTCCCAGAACCCCGGCGTGCCAATGAGGCAAGACTCTCCAACGCCTGATGTTGTTTTTGCGGATCGATATAACTTTAAAGTCGGCGGTCGTGATGTCGAACTCATCGCAGCGACAGGCGAGACCATTGACTCGATGATTGTGTGGCTTCCCGCATCACAAACTGCACTTATCTCGAACCTACTCGGTCCATTGTTTCCGCATTTTCCAAACTTCAATACACTGCGAGGGGATAGATATCGTTTTGTCGAACCGTATCTAGAGACCGTAGACAAACTTCGTCATCTTTGTCCCTCCACACTTGTAACAGGTCGTCATGAACCAATCATTGGCTCTGAACTTATTGATGCAGCATTCGCGCGCCTGCACGGAGCGGTGGATTTTGTACATCGCTCAACTCTTGAGGGACTTAATGCAGGTCGTGATGTATTTACATTGATGAAAGAGATCACACTGCCACCCGCTCTGCGTGTTGGTCAAGGTTATGGCAAGGTGTCATGGGGTGTTCGAACAATCTGGGAAACATACATGGGGTGGTTTCATCTGCAATCAACGACAGAGCTCTACCCAGATCAATCTATTGAAGCGTTATCAGAACTCGTCGACATTGCGGGCGTAGAAGCAGTGCTAGATCGAGCCACTCAATTACTTGAAGTCGGTGAACCAGTACGTGCAATTTTTTTGGCAGAGGCAGTACTTCACAAGAACTCCGATCACGCCTCTGCGTCGGGTCTCCTAGTGCGAGCGCACCAGGCGTTGCTAGCCGCAGGTGGTGATGAGAGTTTTTGGGAGTCAGGTTGGCTGCACGACCAGATACAAAAAATGAGGAACACAATACTGGAGAAGCACTTTTTCTTGGATTTGCTGACATATTCACCAGAGGTGGTCTAGGCACGGTAAATGCCAAAACCCTTATTGGGAACATCCCCAGGACCCCTATAAGATGGGGGCTTCCGAAACATTCGGGCGTTTAGCTCAGTTGGCTAGAGCATCTC
>JAEMRC010000018.1:0-1336 GCA_016463545.1 Ilumatobacteraceae bacterium | reverse complement strand
ATACAAAAGTGGTCCAGTCCGCAGTAACTTCTTGCGAGTATTTGCTTACCTATCCATCCTCTTAACCCGATTCTTGCCGGGTGTGGTTTTGTGCAGAATTTCTCAGTAATCAATTGTGCTAGATACCCATGGTTCCGAGCACGATAATCCAGCCAAGTGCTGACTTTGATACCAGGCTTAGGACAATGTAGGCCTTCTCTCCGTAAGCGTAATCTTTCCATTTGCCAATTTTCTTGTATTGCAGCCACATGTTGATGGCAAAACTGTTGAAAAAGAGGAAGGTCAGAAGAAAAGCAAATTGAGCGTATATCGGAATGGAATCGGCAATGTTGTTAGTTGAGACCCAGAAGTAGAGTCCTCCCATAATCCAAGGCACAATTCCAGCTATGACTCCGATGTTAAATGGGAGCCAACTTGTTTTTTCGGTGAGCTGATTGTATTTTTCCATCATCAGACCCATGAGATTCATGATGAAGTTAAGTGTGAAAATAAAAACAATAGTTGAGAGTTCAATCAGGCCACCAAGCATCAGAAGTACAACAAGCATCAGTGAGGAACTGATGGAGTACTCCCACCAGCGTGGTGGATTGGTGCCATTCTCAATGTTCTGCTCATAGCGGCGGATATAGAAGGGGGCGGAAATCAAGAGATGGGCGATTGCCGACAGCAAGAGGAAAATTGGTCCAATTAACGCAATCGGAAACTCGAAAAGAGTCTCGCTCACGGGGCGAATTCCATCCGATGTTTCGGTAAAGAATCGGGTGATAACTGGGATTTTGGTCTCATCATTTAAAATAGAAAAGAGCACAACTGCCTGGACTAGGTGAGTTAGTCCTGCCGATCTGTTAAAGGTTTGTAGTTGTTTACCGAGTTTTGTTTCTGGCTTCATTGCTTCTCCACTGGGAACGGCATGGTATCCGACCGAACTTCAGCCTATGAAAGAAATGACAATTTTGGAAATGGGATCGGTAATTAAGTCAATTTTTTTGAGGCAGTACTTCACAAGAACTCCGCTCACGCCTCTGCGTTTGGTCTCCTGGTGCGAGCGCACGAGGCGTTGCTGGCCGCAGGTGGTGATGAGAGTTTTTGGGAGTCAGGTTGGTTGCACGACCAGATACAAAAGTGGTCCAGTTCGCAATAGACAGGGGCGCATGGCGGACTCTTCAACAATCCTCTAGTATCTGGTTCTTGAAGTCTAAATCAGGGTTCAAGTATCTTGGTGTCGCAATGGTGCTGACTCTTGCAGCCTGTGGCGGCGGTGGCAGCAGTGCCACTCCAGATGTGACAACTCCGGCTCTAGAGGCAGTCACCGTCGCAAGTGGCATGAACCCAAGCC
>JAEMRC010000096.1 GCA_016463545.1 Ilumatobacteraceae bacterium | reverse complement strand
GGCAGGATGTCAAAGTGCGAAAGGCGTTGACATTGTCGTCGTGGGGTCTTTTCGTGGCAGGCAGCGGGCTAGCCGCGGCTCATCTTTTCGTTGATGCTGACCTTGGTGAATCGTTTGCTGATGTTGCGGCGATTCAGGTGCTGCTTGTCTGTGTCGCTAGTGCTGTCCTTCTTCGAACGACAGTTGCCCTCTGGCTGAGCGCAATGACTGTTGCTGGCTTGGCCATCGCTCAACAAACAATTGATACCTCTTATGCCAACAACGTTGACTGGAACGTTGTTGCTCAGACGTGCTCATTGGCGTTACAGGTACTTCTCATATTTTGTCTGGGTCTCGTCGTTCGTGAGAGGTTGGGTTCTGATACTCGTGACGTGTTCGGTGACAGCCTCATCGTGGGCCTTGGGGTTTGGCTTGTTATTTGGGTGACGCTTCTGCAACCCTCGCTCAATAATAGTTCTGAGACAGTTCTTGTTAATGGCTTGCGTGGAAGCTCGATTGCGCTCAGCATCGTCGTTCTTTTTCTATTAGCGATTCTCTTGTTTTCAGATGTAATGAACACCGCAGCCGTTGCTTTTATCTGCGTGGCATTCATCTTTCGGTTTTCAGCAGATGTAATGCGCTCATACAACGCCCGTGGCGGCAAGACCTTCGAAATAAAGATTCTTGATGCTTTATTCATTGCATTTCTTTTCATGATTTCAGCAGCAATATTGCATCCAAGCATCCTTTCAATAGGCAAGCCAAATCCCCGTCGCCAACTGCCACCACTTCTGACACGACTTGTTACGACAACTATTTCTCTCGTAGTCCCGGTTTTAGTTCTCGCCATTACTGACTCCAAAGATGCCACGGATCGACTTGTGCGAACAATCTCCGTTGTTGTCCTTGCTATTTCTGTCACTACTCGCGTCATACAAAGTGTTCGGGCTAATGCCGTCGCTCAGACCACTCTGCTTCACAATGCCCTTATGGACGCCTTGACGGGACTTCCGAACAGGACACTCATGCTTGAACACATCACGGCAGCACTTGAAGTTTCTGGCATTAACAAAACTCAGCCAACAGTGCTGTTTATTGACATTGATCGTTTTAAAAATATCAACGACAGCCTGGGGCACTCGGCTGGTGACGACGTTTTAACTGCAGTCGCTCAACGTCTGGCAAACGCAGTTCCCCCTCATGCTCTCGTAGGTCGAATATCAGGAGATGAGTTCGTTGTTCTTGATGGTCTTACCAGCACGACGACTCAGTCTGTCTTGCTCGCAGAACAAGTCTTGGATGCTTTTCGCGAACCTCTCGCTGTTCGGCCAGGAGATATGTTTGTTTCAGCAAGTGTCGGGGTCGCAACTGCTCCTGCCAATATTCCAATGACCGCAGAAGACCTCATGAGAAATGCAGATACGGCCATGTATCGCGCCAAAGATGCTGGTCGCAACTGTATTGCTCTTTTTGATGAGTCAATGCTCGAGCGCATTACTCAAAGGCTGCTGGTAGAGACTGCGCTATATCGTGCACTTGAACGAAAAGAGTTGCGCCTCGTACATCAACCAATTGTCGATGTCGAATTAGGACTGGTTATCGGCTTTGAAGCCCTCATGCGTTGGGACCGCACGGAAGGCGGCACGGTTCCGCCTGCAGAGTTCATTCCAATTGCTGAAGAAACTGGAACAATTGTGCCGATCGGCTCCTGGGCCATCCTTGATGCACTCACCCATTTACGCCACTGGATTGATAGTGGCTCTTGCGGTCTGCACGCCACTATGTCTGTCAACGTCTCCCCGCGGCAACTTCATGACCCCAACTTTGTTTCGGTTGTCAAAGAAGCACTGATGCGTTCTGGAATTCCACCACATCAGTTGTGGCTTGAGATGACAGAGAGCGTGATGGTCACCGAACCCGAACAAGCACTCACTGCGCTTAATCGTCTTGTTGCGCTCGGCGTTCGAATCGCTATCGATGACTTCGGAACAGGCTATTCATCACTTTCGCTGCTACAGCGCTTCCCCATACAACGAATTAAAATAGATCGAGCTTTTGTTCAAGACATTGTCAACAATCGAGACACTCAATCACTCGTGCGCACGATCATCGCAATGGGTCAAGCGCTTAATCTCGAACTTGTGGCAGAGGGAGTCGAGACTCCCGAACAACTTCGCATCCTTGGCGAAATGAACTGTACAAAGGCACAGGGTTTCTTGATCAGTCATCCAGTGCCTGTTGAGGCGGTGCCCTCAACAGTTGTTGCGCTCGAGGATCTCTCTGAGTGGAACCGTATTATTCAGAAGTGACGGCTCCGTTAATTGACGGCGCACCAGCACTAGTGATGGCTCCTGTCTCGCCGTTATAGACGAGCATTTCTACTTTGTGTTTTCCGGCGGTCAAAAGTGAATAGTCAATAACTGCCAAAAAGCCGAAATACACACTTCCGTTGCCAAACTCTCCAACCACTCCAGCAGCAACGCCATCGACAACCAAAATACCCTCCGACCCTTCGGGAAGAGGTTCGTTGAGCAATACTCCGCCCTGCACGGTGACTGGAGCGAATGACCCTCGCTCGGGTTTACTCACGTTAAATTCCTCTGGTCGATTAAGTAGCCAACGCGCTACAACTGACGGTCCTGTCGGTTTGGGCGCAGGCAAACCAATCAAGTCACTTGTTGCTCCGACTGCTGCAATTCGTCGAGGTCCGCCGACATTGGTCACGACGTCTGAGTAATATTGCACTCGCGTCAGCAGATCATCAAAGCCTGTGTCAAGAGAACCGAGTTGTCCGGTTGCGGACTCAATTGGCCTCGCACTACGCACAGGACACGACGATTTCAGGCTACTTCCGCTGAATTTCCAGTTCGTTGTTACCCCCAATACATCTGCGATTGTGGGAAGAAGGTCTAAGTTCGATGTCGCACAATCAGAGACAATTGCTTTTTGTTGACCAGGATATTTAATAAACGTTGCCACTCGATAGATATCATTAACAAGATCCATATCTTCAAGTGTTGATTGACGCTGTGCCTGACCAGGCACAAACGAAATCCCATGGTCAGCGGTCACGACAAGAAGCATCTTGTCCCAAAACCCTTTTTCTTTTAGGCTGTTTATTGCACGCAAGAGTGCGACATCTGTTGCAACCATCTGATTTAAATACCTCTGATAGTTATCCCGAGTTGCATCGTTATTTGGCGGATTATCTGTGCTGTTGTCAACGGGTTTCTGGGTTATTCGCTCATCAGGAGTTACGTACCACGGCGCATGAGGCATTAGTGCATGAACCACTTGCACAGATGGGCCAGGGGCTTGAACAAGACGGTCAACTGCAGTCGTGATCGAGCTCAACTGTGCGAGGGGACCCTGTTTGAGTTGACCGACAAAGCGAGACGCAACAGCATCGAAGCCTCCCCAGCCGTGATTCGTCGCCGGCAAGTGTCGGGCCGTGCGATTTGGTAGCACACGTTGTCCATACACCACGAAAACATCGTGAAAGAACTTCTTAAAACGATCGAAATTGAACGATGTCTTTAGTTCAGCAGTCTGAGTGCACACACTCGTTGGACACATGCTTGTCACGGGCTCTATCCCATCGACGTCAAGACTTTTGCCAAGGAGCGTAAAAATATTCTGTGGATGCGTCCGCAGAAAAGGTTCATCATTTTTGCGCGGTGTCTTCGAAGCCAAGATTCCTGGAACTGCTTGATGGGTGAAATTTGATACCGACGCGTTATTTCGATACCACGTTGACGATTTTTGCAGTTCGGCAAAACCAGGAAACCGCTCAGCATTGATATTGCCGTCTACCCCTAGTAAGGAGTACAACGGTAACTCATCTAGAATAATTTCAAGGACCGGTATTTCTGGGTGCTGTACCGTAATATCCGCAAAGCTTGCTGAACTTGAAAGCAAGATCGGTTCGGCCTGAACGACAAATAAACCGACAGAGGCAATACTCACTACCGAAAGCAGCGATAACCACTGCTGCAAACCACTTGACGAGTCGTAAAGACGACACAACACCAGCGCCAACACCAGTGCCAACGGATACACAACAAAGTCGTTTCGCACGTTCAGCGTATTGAGGACTGCACCAAAGAACATCGTGGCGAATACTCCGACAAGCACAAGATGAACGGAATTACTCACCACAGTTCCAAAGAGACGAGAAAACCGCTCTATCAGTGCAGCGATGGATGCAGGAAGAAAAACTATTACAACTGCAAAAAGCACGACACTGAGCCGATTGAATTTTGCTGCCGAAAATATGGTCAGATTGTTTCCGTACAGATCCAAGACTGGCTGACCAATTGCAAGTGCTGACAACGTCAGATATGTGACAAAACGGCCTCTTAACACTTGTCTAATCTGCCACAAAACCGCATCAACTGAGGATTTTTACAAAAAACTCTTACAAACTCCTTCGGAGTGTCAGACTTATTGTGTGAAATGTGCGCGCACTTGGTCTGGAGTCCTGCTTGTTGTCCTTGGATTAAGTGCCGTGGCACCTCAGGCGCAAGCGCAAAGCAACTCGTTGTGTCGCGAGCCGACGCCCCGCTATCGATCATCGGACCCGACGACTACGACGTCTAGCACTACGACAACAAGCATGCCAAAGGCGAAATACTCATCGCAAACACTTTTTTTTCTGGGTGACAGTCTGTCAATTGGCACAGAAGTAATCGGCAAGATGTCTGCAAAATTACTCGAACTTGGCATCTGGAACAGAATTCTTGCTGACTGCAAAATTGGTCGCACGATTACGGGTGGTGCCAACGATCTTCAAAAACGACTAGTAAAAACACGCAGTATCACTGCGATCGTTGTTGCTTTGGGTACTAACGACCTGCAGTCAAGAACCGAGTTCGCATACCCCAGGTTTGCAATCGACCTTATGATGGCTGAGGCTCAGGGACTTCCAGTGCTGTGGGTCAATATTGCCTACGATAAAAAACTTCATCCCGATTACGACCGTCGAGCTCAAAAGTTTAATAAAGCACTTCTACTAGCGCGATCAACGTATCCCAATCTCTATGTAGCAAAATGGTATGACACCGCTTCGAAACGCTTCTCTAAGTACGAACGAGACGGACTCCATCTTTTACCAGGGGGCTATCGGGATCGCACCACATTCTTAGTGCCCACCATTTCGCAATTCTGGAAGAAATACCTACGCGCCACACCAACGATCCCAACTACTTTGTCAACGCTTCACGGAAGTAGTGTCGCCCTATCATATTGAATCGACTTCGCCAGATTGAGTACAAGTGGGTTGTGGCAATAGTGTTTGTCTTGGGTCTGTTTGTTGAGATCATGGACACCACAATCGTCAATGTTGCGATACCGACTCTCAGTGCAGAATTTAACTCGTCTCGGGCATCTATTGAATGGGTGGTGCTGGGTTACTTGTTGTCATTGGCTATTTGGATTCCAGCGTCGGGCTGGATCGGAGACCGCATCGGAACTAAGAAAACTTTCTTATTTGCACTCGCCACTTTTACTATCGCATCCATGTTATGTGGCCAGGCACACTCTCTTTTCGAACTTATTCTCTTTCGTATTTTGCAGGGAGTTGGGGGCGGAATGCTTACTCCCGTCGGAACTGCAATGTTGTTTCGGGTGTTTCCGCCGGCAGAACGAGCACGAGCTTCGGCAATTCTTTTTGTGCCAACCGTTATCGCGCCTGCACTCGGCCCATTAGTTGGTGGTCTACTCATTGACCATGCGTCTTGGCGCTGGATATTTTACGTAAATGCACCAATCGGCCTTCTCGGGTTTCTCTTTGGTTTCTTTTTCCTCAAAGAAAGCAAAGAACCTTCAGCAGGAAAATTCGATCTTGCGGGATTTTCACTCTCTGCAACTGGCTTTGCTGGAATACTGTATGCACTCTCTCAAGGCCCCGAGAAGGGATGGGGCTCTTTCGCTGTAGTCATAACAGGTGTTGGCGGGATGGCATTGTTGGCCGCGTTGGGGTGGGTCGAAACACACGTCGCACACCCCATGCTTGCGTTGCGGTTGTACCGCGAAAAAATGTTCCGTACGTCCAATTTTATTAATACGCTCGCCTACGGGGGGTTTGCTTCATTTTTGTTTTTATTCCCTCAAATGGTGCAGCAAATGCTTGGACAGTCAGCACTCTCATCAGGCTTAACTTCGCTTCCTCAGGCTGTCGGCATGATTGTAATGAGCCAAGTAGTCGGCAAGTTGTACCACTCAGTTGGACCACGGAGGTTAGTTATTTTTGGACTCAGCATGGTGACGCTGTCAAATATTCCGTTTTCTTTTATTGCTCTCGATACAAACTTGTGGACGATTCGACTACTTATGCTTCTGCGCGGAATGTCAATGGCATTCTCCTTTGTTCCGCTACAGGCCGTAACCTATGCCAACATCTCTAAATCTGATACAGGACGTGCCAGCGCAATTTTTTCTACTCAGCGTCAGATGTCCGCAGCACTCGGCGTAGCGGTCCTATCGACCATTTTTATTTCGAGATTTAATCATCTCTCCGATCTCGGGGTGCGGCCCGATGTTGCGATGCTGGGTGGCTACCGACTGGCATTTGCCGCTACTGCGGTCATCTCCGGCGCGGCCGCTATTTTGGCGAGCCTCACTCTGCGAGACGCAGACGCAGCATCGACAATGCACGCAAAAAAATAACGCTATGCGTCGACTAGAACTGACGGTCGATTATTAGTTGTTAGTCAATCTGTTATAGGTTTGGATGTTGATGACATCAATTGCTTACATACCCACGGCCAAGACGCCATCAGGCGGTTACGGCTCTGTCATGCCACCAGCGGTTCTTGCTCTTTGCTCTGACCCACTCGCAGAGGACGTACCAGACCTGCGCGGAATCTGGAAAGTCATCGACGCGCACTCAAACGGCCAAAAACTTCCCGACACTTTCCCCATCTGGAACCATCGCGAGCGCATTGAGCAGGCCGCCAATCGAGTGGTTATCACTGGTGGTGGCGTTGTTCATGACATGACCGCAGACGGAACATTTGAAAATGGTCTGGATGACGTTATGGCGGCAGACTTTACAACTGCGCTTGTTGTCGCGGCGTCTTATGAAAATGATGTACTTGTGCTGCGACCAAAAGATATGCCAGGAATCGAAGTTCGTCGCTGGCTCGAGGGCAACCATCTGATGTGGCAATATCACAATGTCTTTACCGCTCGTCTAGAGCGGGTCGTCGACTAATTTGCGATGGCCTGAAAAGTGGCGAGAAGTGCTCTTCCTGCCCGTGAGTCACCTGTAGTGGTGTCGCTCATTTGGTTCATGACATAGGCATACGTCATTGAGGCGTCAAGATCGTTCACCACCAATGAACCTCCCCATCCTCCCCA
>JAEMRC010000169.1:301-1873 GCA_016463545.1 Ilumatobacteraceae bacterium | reverse complement strand
TACCGGTCGTAAATCGTCAACCGTTGTTGGGTGATATCGTGCGCACGACCAAGTTGGCTTGTGAGCACTGCTGCCAACATGTCGGACATCACCCAACTTGAACCGACATCGACCCACGTGTATTTATCGACTTGGCCACGTAGGAACTTGGTGCGGTCTGTGCCTTTTTCGCGCAATATTTCTGCTCGTTCACTGAGGGAAGCATCGTTGACGATGAGCGCGCCGCCCTCTCCACACGTGACATTTTTGGTTTCGTGAAAGCTTTGAGTAGCCAGCGATCCAAATGTTCCAAGTGGTTTGCTTTTGTAGGTGGCAAAGAGACCGTGAGCATTGTCTTCAATAAGCACAAGATTGTGTGCTTTCGCAATTTGTTGCAGTCGTTCGATGTTGGCTGCGACTCCCGCATAGTGGACGACACAAATTGCACGGGAGCGAGAGGTAATGGATGCTTCAACGAGTTCCGGATCGAGGTTGAGCGTGTCGCTCTGTACGTCAACAAATACAGGTTTGGCGCCATAGAGCATGAATGCGCTTGCCGTACTCACGAATGTGTATGCCGGAACAATGACCTCATCACCGGGCTTTAGGTTGGCCAACAGAGCAGACATCTCAAGTGCATGTGTGCACGATGTGGTGAGTAACGCCTTTGCAGACCCCATTGATTGTTCAATGATTGCCTCAGCCTGCTTGGTGTAAAAACCATTACCAGAAATCTGACCACGCTTAATTGAATCGACCATCATTGCTTGGTCGTCAAGCGTAATTTCTGCTCGATTGAATGGAATCTTGTACATGGCTATTGACGTTAGTTATTTGGTGTCGGTAGTTTCGGAAACCACGTATGTGGGCATATGCATGACTCGAAAGTGAATGCGACCAATGTATTCGCCTATTATGCCAAGCACCAGCAATTGTGTTCCAGAAAAAATAGCGAGCGAAGAGGCAAGTAGCGGAAAACCTGGCACGGAATCGCCAGTGATGACCAGACGACCGATGACCCAAACGAGAAGCCCAATGCCGAAACAAGTAATTAAGAATCCCATCTGTATTGCAGTGCGTAGCGGCAGAGTGCTGTAGCCGGTTGCGGTATCGATCATGAAACGAACGAGTTTTCGCAGCGTGTAGTTGGATTCGCCTTCTGCCCGAGGATGATGTTGAACTGTTGCCGTTGCAAAGTGTGATGTCGACCAAGTGAGCAAAGCATCAAGAGAGATATTTGGCCCAGTTTCGTCAGAGAAGCCGTCGCGAAGTGACGTGCGGAATGCTCTGAAGGATGTCATTGCGATTGCACTTTTAAACCCAAGCGTTGAAGTAAAGATCTTACGCGACCAACGAGATGCTGCGCGTCGCCACATATTTTGTTCAATCAAAGGACTCACTCCGTAAACAACATCAACCCCATTAACCAACGCTTCGAGTAAACGAGGTATATCCTCGGGTGGATTTTGTAGGTCGTCATCAAGAGTCACAATGATCGGGTACTTCGCCGCACGAGTGCCTGCAAGAAGCGCTGCATGTTGGCCTGCGTTTCGCCCAAAGCGGATGCCACGAACACGGATATCTGACTTGGAT
>JAEMRC010000169.1:0-291 GCA_016463545.1 Ilumatobacteraceae bacterium | reverse complement strand
TTGGGTGATCGCCCCCCACGACGCATCGGGACTTGAATCGTCCACCAAGATGATCTCGTGCACGGTTCCAGAAAGCATGGCAGCGTGAATTCGGGCAACCAACTGTGGAATCGTCGAAGAGCTCTTGTAGACAGGAACTACGATTGAAACAGCATCGTTGGAAAATGATGCAGAAGTCATACGTCTAAACTAGACGAAAATAGGTCAATTGAGGTTTTACGGAGGATCGCAAGGGTAATTATGAGCAACTTCATTAAAGAATTCTGGGATTCACAGGCCAAACGATTCGGT
>JAEMRC010000168.1 GCA_016463545.1 Ilumatobacteraceae bacterium | reverse complement strand
AAAACGTATCGAGGCCGTCAAACCCGCTGTGCCACATAGTGAGCACATTTGCCTCTGGTACAGCAGACAACAACGCATTAGCTCCGGCCGGCTTCGGTGGAATCAAGTACTTCAACCCGGCAAGAGTCTCTGCACGCTGAGGCGAACGTTCACGCAGTCGTTCAAGAGCGCGAACACGTTTCTTTGCACTGGCACGACTTCCCTCGGGAAATATCACTGCACAATCTTTCACTCCAAGCCCAGCTGCCATCTGTTCTATTCCTTGAAGTTCGCCTGCAATGTCAGATGATTCGCGGTCAACGAAATAATTAGGTAGCCGGTGTCCAAGTATGTCGAGACACGGATCTATTTTCAGTTCCTTTTTCAACACGAAGCGCGGACGTAATCCGACATGTGAAGCAACAACCCAGGAACTCATGATCGAATCAGCAAGACTTGCGTGACGACAAAACGCGACAAACGGCCCTACACCCACATTCTCAGCACCTTCGACAGAAATTTGCAGGCCAACAGTAAAACCCAGCGCTTGAATCAGACTGCGACACCACCATGTTTGTAATGCGTAGTGAGCAGACACACTGCGCCCGCGTCCTGAGAAAAACAAGAATAAGGCAACGACAAGACCAGACGTTTCTAGCCATGCCCAGCATGTGGCAAAAGCAATGAGGCGCGAGATGGGAAATCTCACGCGGCCACGCACGGCATCAACCACCATGGTGACAATGGCCCAGAGCGGAAGAGTCACCGTGAGAACAATGGCAATCAAAAAGACACCAAGGCCTGTGATCGGGCGGCGGACCCAACTGGATTTCATATGGGAACCCTATTCCGCCACGTGCCCTCCACACGGAACCCAAGAACTTTATGGCTTTTAGTTTTACTTTTCGTATAAGTTGGTTCCAATGACTGACCTAGCCGATTCATCCACACGTGTCTCATTTCGGGTCAACGGCCAGGACGTATCAGTCGCTTCCGACCATCCGCACCTGCTTGCAGCCCTACGAGACGAACTGAATATCACGTCACCAAAGGATGGGTGCTCCCCCACTGGTCAATGCGGCTGCTGCACCATCATGATTGACGGCAAAGCACTGGTCTCATGCCAATACCCCGTTTCCAAAGCAGCAGGGCGCACGATCATCACATTGGAAGGCGTCGAAGAGTCAGAGCGTCAATCGTTCTCAGATGCGTTCGCGGCGTGCGGCGGTTTGCAGTGCGGTTTTTGTATTCCTGGCATTGTCATGCGTGCAAAGTCACAGATCGACAAAAAGGGTGCTGACCTCCAGCGAGAAGATATGGCGCGCCACCTTGGTGCACATCTGTGTCGCTGCACCGGATATGTAAAAATTCTCGATGCCATTGATGTCGTTGCCAAAGGAACACCGGTCACCGTTTCACTTCCCGGTGGCATCGGTTCACGTGGGGCCAAATATGAATCTGCCGAATTAGCTCTCGGTGATCGTGGATATGTCGACGACATCAGAGTGCCCGGGATGCTGCACGCAGCGTTGCATCTCACCGCCCATGTTCGCGCAGACGTACTTGAAATTGACACTTCTGATGCTCTCGCTGCACCAGGTGTTGAGGCAGTGTTTACCGCAGCAGATGTACCTGGGGAGATTCGTGTCGGAATTATCTATAAGGATTGGCCAGTCTTTATTGGCGTTGGAGAACGTACCTCGTATGCAGGCGATGTTCTTGCCATAGTGGTTGCCCGCACTCGACGTGAGGCACGTGCAGCTGCACAGTTGCTAAAAGTCACCTACGCGCCACTGCAACCCATCGTTGATGCAGTTGCAGCAATAACTGATACAGAAATAGCCGTGTGGGGCACTGACAACAATGTGTTGTCACGTAGTGAATATCAACGTGGTGACACTG
>JAEMRC010000095.1:5165-7589 GCA_016463545.1 Ilumatobacteraceae bacterium | reverse complement strand
GCGTTACCTGTGCTGGTGCTGGAACTGTGTTTTGGCTTGCGTATCTCAATGCACAGCGACAACTGCCGGCGGGTGAAGTATTAATGCCGACTGTTCGTATCTTTAATGGTGGCGGTGCCCCAAAGCCAAAGACCTTGCACTACGAAATGCTCGCCGAGTTAGGTGCACCCGTTATTGGCGGCTGGGGTCTTACAGAGAGCCCAATAAACACAATGGTGCACGTTGATGACCCCGATCATAAAAAAGCCGAGACCGATGGTCGTGCGTGTCCTGACGTGCTACTTCGAACTGTCATTGACGGTCGCAACTGCAATGCGGGCGAAGAAGGTGAACTGCGCGTCAAAGGTCCGCAGGTGTGTATGGGATACCTGGATGCGTCTCTTGATGCTGATGCTTTTGACGAAGATGGATGGTTTCGTACTGGGGATCTCGGAGTAATCGACGCGGAAGGTTTTGTCAGCATCACTGGACGCCTCAAAGACATCATTATTCGCAAAGGTGAAAACATCAGCGCTAAAGAAATCGAAGATCTGCTCTACGCTCATCCAGCAATTGCTGATTGCGCTGTGATCGGCCTTCCTGACGCCAGCAGCGGAGAGCGTGCATGTGCGGTGGTCGTCTTGAAAGCAGGCAGTTCTCTCACTCTTCCAGAAATGGTGGACTACCTTCGCAACAAACAACTCTCGATGCACAAAGTGCCAGAACAACTTGAAATTATTGATGCTCTCCCGCGTAACCCAAGTGGCAAAGTGCTGAAAAAAGACCTCCGTGTCACCTATGGTGGCAGGAACTAACGAAAGAAGAACATCATGGGCAAATTGGACGGGAAAAAAGCAATTATCACGGGTGCTGGCTCCGGCATCGGCAAAGCGACTGCGATTCGATTCGCTGCTGAGGGAGCACGTGTCGCCTGTGTTGATCTGCGCGGAGCCCAAGACACTGTGTCTCAAATTGGTGGCGACGCGTTTGCTCTTGACTGCAATATTGCAGACGCCAGCGCAGTCGAATCAATGGTCGATAGTGCTGTAGCCACGATGGGTGGTCTCGACATCTTGTGCAATATTGCTGGCATCGGTCATTTTGCGTGGAGCCACGAAGAACCACCTGCTGAGTTCGACAAGATACTCGCTGTCAACCTGAACGGCACCTTCTACACGTGTCGCTTTGCACTTCCCCACCTGCTAGCAGGTGGTGGTGGCGTGATTGTGAACACGGCCAGTACTGCTGGCTTAATCGGCCAACCATGGAGTGCGGCATATTGCGCCAGCAAAGGCGGAGTCGTGATGCTCACAAGGGCTCTGGCGTATGAATACCGTGACCAAAATATTCGCGTGGTAGGCATTGCTCCAGGTGGCACCAACACAAATATTATTAGTTCGTTCCAGAGTATTCCGGAAGGAGCCGACTACAAATTGATTAACAAGTTGATGACGCCGGTAAAAAATGCAGACCCTTCAGAAATTGCTGGAGCATTTGCGTTTGTTGCGAGTGACGAAGGTCGATTTATTACTGGATCGATTCTCACCATTGACGGCGGAATTGTTTGCTGATTTATTTTGTTGGTCGATGCCCAATAATGCTGGCACGTTCCATTATGCGAATATCTGGATAATAATCACTCGCGGCGTAATGCTGAACAGCGTGGTTATCCCAAAATGCAACGCTGTCTTTTTGCCACTGAAAACGGCACTGATACTCAAGATACGTTGATTGCCGGGTTAAGTGCGCAATGAGATCTTCGCTCTCTTGAACTGACAAGCCAACAATGCGAGTGACAAAAAATGGATTGACGTACAAGTATCTGCGACCAGTGACGGGATGTCGCGGCGCCACCGGATGATGTACTACCGGATACTGCAATCGCATCTCAGCTTGTTTTTCTTTTGTTAATCGAACTCCAAATGACGGCATGAAGTCATGCTCCGCTTCAAGATTTTCAATCTGAGCCTTTATCTCTTCAGATAAACCGTCGTATGCGGCGTGCATGTCACAGAACAGTGTGTCTCCACCAGTTTCTGGAACCTGAAGTGCGTGCAGCACCGCGCCTAGTGACGGAATCTCTCTCCATGTGACATCGTGATGCCACGCATTTTCGTATCCGCCGACTTCTGCCGATTTTGCAAACCGTACCAACTCGGGTTTGCCATCAGTTCCTGGCAAAAATGGATGCAGTTCGAGTTCTCCGAACTGCGCAGCAAATGCAATGTGCTGATCGGCACTTAATGGTTGGTCACGAAAAAAAATCACTTTGTACTCAGCCAGCGCCTGCTTGACTTCTGCCAACACACTGGATGCCAATGGTTTTGTGATGTCAATATCATGAAGTTCAGCGCCAACAGTTGCCCCAAGTCGCTTGACGCGAAATGTTTTCCACTGCAGCGCATTGAGACGCGCTCTCTCTGCGGCCAGAAATAGAACAGGCCC
>JAEMRC010000095.1:0-5065 GCA_016463545.1 Ilumatobacteraceae bacterium | reverse complement strand
TCCACTGCAGCGCATTGAGACGCGCTCTCTCTGCGGCCAGAAATAGAACAGGCCCGACGGTCATCTGCCCCACATGAATCTGTCTATTAGAGAACCTGATCGCTGGATCTCCGGCGTCTTTGGCTTTTTCTAGATCTCGCTCTTGCGTTGTTGACACGGCTTACCCCCTTTTGAGGACGACTCTTCCGAGCCCCTCAAATCCGATGATAGTGCCTCTCCTGGGGGTTTCTGACGGTGTATCAGATACTCTCGCGGGTGGCTATGGATCTTAGATACACCGAACAAGAACAGACCTTTCGGGCTGAGTTGCGGGCGTGGCTCGCCGACGTGTTGCCGTCGGTCGCCCCAGAGCCCCATCGCGATGACTGGAAAAATCGACGTGCATGGGATACCGGATGGCAACGGATGCTTTTTGATGCTGGATATGCCGGCATCAATTGGCCAAAAGAATACGGCGGTCGCGGTGCCACGCCGACTGAACATTTAATTTTCTTAGAAGAAACTGAACGCATGCGAGCGCCTTATGTGGGCATGAACTTTGTTGGACTGCTGCACGCAGGACCAACCCTCGTGGCTGAAGCAAGCCCAGAACAAAAGGCTCATCATCTGCCAGCGATTCTCAAAGGAGATCATGTCTGGTGTCAAGGCTTCAGCGAGCCAAATGCCGGAAGTGATCTCGCAAGCCTGCAATGTCGTGCCATTCGTGACGGAGATGACTATGTCATCACTGGTCAAAAAATCTGGACAAGTTTTGCGCACATCGCCGACTATTGCGAGATGCTCGTGCGCACCGACACCGAGGTTCCTAAGCATCGCGGAATCACATGGTTGATTCTGCCGATGGATGCCAAGGGGATGGATATTCGACCTTTGCGAACAATGGAAGGCAGCACTGAATTTTGCGAAGTCTTTTTTGATGAAGTTCGGGTGCCTGTCGCAAATCGCGTCGGAGACGAAAACGATGGGTGGCGTGTTGCAATGGTGACATTGTCATTTGAGCGCGGCACCGCGTTTGTGAGCGAGATGTTGCAATCAATGGAACTCGTGCGAGATCTTGCTGATCTTGCAAAAAAAGTTACTCGCAGCGGATCAACTGCCTGGGAAGACACAGGACTCCGACGCGATATCGCACATCTGTCTGGCGAACTTGATGCTCTTTGGTCGCTTACCAAGCGCAACATCAGCGAGGCACAACGCACCGGCTTTGTTGGAGTCGGCGGAAACGTCTTCAAACTTGCTTACAGCGAACTCCGTCAGCGACTCGGAGAATTGTCGCTGCGCTTGCTTGATCGCGCATCACTCTCACTTGACGACGTGCACGAGTTGCCAACCGGAAAACATATTCATGGTCGCATCCACGCACTTTCGATTGGTATTGCAGCCGGAACATCTCAAGTGCAACGCAACATTGTTGCCGAGCGCACACTCGGCTTGCCCAAGGATCGATAAGGAAACCTGATGGATTTTTGGCGCACGCAAGATCAAGAAGCATTACAAGACGGAATTCGTTCTTTTTGTCAAGGACGTTTTCCGATTGAGTCTTTGCAGCCCATCGAAGCCACTGGCGGACGTCTTGATCGCGCAGCATGGCGGGACTTGGCTGGGGTTGGTGTTTTTTCCCTGCGCCACGATGGTTTTAGCACGACAGACTCAGCGCTTGTCTTTGAAGAACTCGGACGTGCATTAATCCCTGGGCCTCTCACCGCAACATACTTAGCCGCGACGCATTTACACACTGTTCTTGCAGGAGCAGACTCTGGCGAACGCATCGTGGGTCTTGCTCAAGTAGCCGAACCTGTCACGATGGCAGAACACCTACTCGACCTGGATTCCTTACTCATCTTGCAGGGCGATTCGATTGCTGTTGTTGATCCAAACTCTGTGCCCACACAGATTGTTGAGAGACCTCTTGATCCGCTCACCCCTGTGCACGTGATGTTGTCCACCACTGGCGGCGAAATTGTCGCTACGGGCGACATAGTGCGTCAATGGTGTCGCGAGGGTGCCGTGCTTACTGCGGCAATGCAAGTCGGAGCAAGTTTTGCCGCTATTGATCTGGCCGTTGAATACGCCAAGGGGCGCGAGCAATTCGGACGTCCGATCGGAACCTTTCAGGCCGTCAAACACATGGCTGCAGACATGTTGGTAAAAGCAGAAGTCGCACGTGCTGCGACATACGCAGCGGCAGTCAATCTTGACGGCAATGGTGACGACGATCTTGATCGAGCAGTCAGTGTCGCCAAAATGCTGGCCGGAGATGCTGCTCTCTTTTGTGGCAAGATCGGAATCCAGATCCACGGCGGAATGGGTTTCACATGGGAAGTAAATGCGCAGCGCTACTGGAAACGTGCAGTTGTTCTAGACACTCATTACGGAAACAGCGAGATGCATGCCGATGCACTTGCTGGATCGATGTAGTGATGTTGCGTGCACACTCAAAGGAGTCATCATGAAGATCTGTGACGGACGAGTAGTTGCTATCACAGGCGCAGGTCGCGGTATTGGTCGTGAACATGCCCTTGCCTTTGCTGCAGCAGGCGCAAAAGTTGTTGTCAATGACCTTGGCGCGTCACTCACGGGTGACCCCACCGATGAGACTCCCGCTCAAGAAGTTGTACGCACAATCACGTCAATGGGCGGCGAGGCAGTGGTCAACACCGACGACATCTCTGATTGGGATGGTGCTGGTCGATTCATTACTCAAGCGATAGATACTTTTGGAACGCTCGATACCTTGGTGTGCAATGCCGGCATTGTGCGGGACCGCATGTTGGTCAACATGAGCGTTGACGAGTGGGATGCTGTGATGCGTGTGCATCTGCGTGGAACATTTTGTCCAGTGCGTCACGCCATCGGATACTGGCGCGAACAACACAAAGCTGGCACTGCTCGCGAGGCTCGTATCGTGACCACCTCATCTGGTGCAGGTCTCTTCGGAAGTGTGTCTCAGGGAAATTATTCTGCAGCCAAAGCAGGCATCGCCACATTCACAATTGTTGCGGCAGCCGAACTACAGCGCTACGACATCTTGGCCAACACCATTGCTCCGAGTGCTCGTAGCCGCATGACAGAGGATGCATTCGCCGAGATGATGGCCAAACCCGACACAGGCTTTGACAAAATGGACCCAGCAAACATCTCCCCTGTTGTGGTGTGGCTTGGCAGTAGCGCGTGCAATGTCACAGGTCGAGCATTTGAAATTGCTGGCGGAGAACTCAGCATTGCGGATGGTTGGCAACATGGTGTGCCTTTTGACAAAGACGACAAGTACGATGCAGATGAAATCGGAGCAGTCATCACTGACCTGATTCGTAATGGACCGCGCCAAGCGCCGGTGTACGGAGCCTCATGACACAAGTAGTTGCAACGGACGGTCGCGTTATCGGCTCACGAGCCACAATCACACGCGTGCGCTTACTTGAGGCAACCGCCAAGTTGCTTGATCAAAACAGTGCTCTTGATCTCAAAGTCATTGACATCACCCGTGAGGCAAATACATCTCCTGCAACCTTTTATCAATACTTCACTGATGTGTCAGATGCAATTTTAGATCTCGCCTATCAAGCAGGACAGGACTCACTGCCGATGCTTGTGCATCTTGATCAATCCTGGGACGGTGAAGCAGGCAAAGAACATGCCCTGGCGTTCACGACAGAGTTCGTCGCTCATTGGCAAGCGCACTCTTCAATTTTGCGTTTGCGCAATCTACGAGCAGAAGAAGGCGACACAAAGTTTCGTGATCTGCGTGGCGAGGCAATCAAACCCTTTATGAAGGGTCTTACTTCTAAGATTGCCGCAGGTCAAGCAGACGGACGAATTTCTGCTCATATCAATGCATACGCTACGGCAGCGGCCATCATGGCAATGCTCGAACGTCTTGTTGCGTATTTGCCTGAGTTCAACCGTCGGGGTGTGCAGCCAAACGACATGGTCGAAACGCTTTCTTGTTTAATCCTGCAGATTCTGACCGGCGAAAAGTGTTAACGCACACGCGATGAGTTCACTTGCTGGTCGTATTGCTGTCGTCACTGGCGGAGCAAGCGGAATCGGGGCAGCCATCGTCGAACGCCTCAGGGCAGATGGCGCCATTGTTGAGATCGCCGACATTGCTGCGTCGCCCGCTACCGATGTCACAAATGAAAAATCGTGTACTGAATTTGCACAACGCGTGATTACTGCTCACGGTCGAGTCGACATCATGGTGTTGGCTGCTGCAATTGTTTTACCTGCCGACCATCGAGTACTGACTGACAGTCTTGAATCATGGGACCGTGTTCTTGATGTCAATCTCACCGGAACGCTTTTGCCGTTACGTGCGTTCGAGTCATATTTCTCTGACGGAGCATCAATCATCACTATTACTTCTGGCGAATACCAGCATGCAACGCCGGGCAATGGTGCATATTGTGTTGCCAAATCAGGTGTCTGGATGCTGACAAAGACTCTGGCGCTTGAACTGGCTCATCGTCACATTCGAGTCAATGCGGTTGCGCCTGGGTTCATCGAGACGCCAATGACCAAACCATTTCTTGATGCGTCTGGTCGCCGCGACAAAGTGGCTGCTATCACTCCCCTTGGCCGTATTGGTCAACCACGCGATGTGGCTGATGCCGTGTCATGGTTGGCAGGCGACCAGTCATCGTTTGTCACGGGTACCACCATTTGGGTGGATGGCGGCATAGCCGTTAACGAACGCTGATACAGCGTTTGGCTAATGTTTCTCGAATGGAAATACTTCTCGGTGCACTCATCGTTCTTGTTCTCGTCCTTGGCGTCGCCCTTCTCAGGCTTCAGCGTCAAAATCACATACCCACTGCTGAGGCACCGAGCATCGATAGCACCGGAGTAGCAGACGAACTTTCCCGCACCGTTCGAGCCGAACTCGCCCAAGCTATGAACACGCTGGCAGACCGCTCAGCCAAAGATCGAGAAGAAGCCCTCAAGCTCGGAGCAGATCTCATTGCCCGCGCAGGTGGCGAGCAACTTGGTAAACGAGCCGACATCATTGACACCAGCATGAAGGCAATGCAAGACAGTGTTACTGGTCGCCTTTCAGAACTCAATC
>JAEMRC010000094.1 GCA_016463545.1 Ilumatobacteraceae bacterium | reverse complement strand
CGCGGTACCACTCGGTGCGGCTCATTTCTGCGCCTCCCAAACGACCTGAACACTGAACGCGAATACCAAGTGCACCATATTTTTGGGCATTTTGTACGGCGCGCTTCATGGCACGACGAAACGCAATACGGTTGAGCAATTGATCTGCAACACCCTGAGCGATGAGTGCAGCATCGAGTTCTGCTTGCTTGATCTCAACAATGTTGAGTTGCAATTTGTTATTACCCGTGATTTTTGCGAGACCGATTCGGAGTTCGTCTGCCTTGGCACCTTTTCGGCCAATCACGATTCCGGGACGTGCGGTGTGCACGTCAATACGCAACTTGTCGCGGGTGCGCTCGATTTCGACGCGGCTCACTGCAGCGTCGTCAAGTGTGGCCATGAGATAGTCGCGGATTTTCCAGTCCTCTGTGAGGTAGTCCTTGTATTCACGAATACTGAACCAACGGCTCTTCCAGTCGGTGGTGATTCCGAGGCGGAAGCCGTAGGGATTAATTTTTTGACCCATCACTTCTCCATTTCGTCTGTTGTGACGTCGAGAGTGATGATCTCTTCGGCCGCTTCGATTGATTCAACTGGTGCTGTGTCGGCTGGCGCTGACGCAGTCTCTGGGGTGCGCTTGCGAGAACCTTCAACGCGAGCACGACGGCTCGACAATGCTGAACCACGGGCACTTGATTTGATGTCACGAACTGCAATTTTTTCGTCGCTCATTCGCGCGAGCACGATGGTGATGTGCGAAGAACGCTTCAAGATGGGACCTGCACGACCTTTGGCGCGTGGTCTGAACCGCTTGAGAGTTGGACCCTCATCGGCGAAACAAGCCTTGACGTAAAGGTCGTCTGCATCTTGACCGTCATTATTGACGGCGTTGGCAACTGCTGATGCCAACAACTTACGCACGATGCGCGCTGCTTCACGATCAGTGAATTGCAAGATTTCGTCTGCACGTCGAACATTTTGATCTCTGATGAGATTCAAGACCACGCGCACCTTTGAAGCAGAACCGCGTACGAATCGTGCGCTCGCTCTTGTTCCGCTAGAGGTTCCGACTTTGTTATTTGCTTCGTTGAGTTTTGGACCAGTCATGGCTATTTCTTCACAGTCTTTTCGTGTCCGGAGTGAAATTTAAATGTTCGAGTTGGTGCGAACTCGCCCAACTTGTGGCCGACCATGGACTCGGTGACGTACACCGGAACATGCTTGCGTCCGTCGTGCACTGCGAAGGTGTGACCCACCATGTCAGGAATAACTGTGGAACGCCTTGACCATGTCTTGATGACTTTGCGATCGCCCGCGGCATTTGCTGCGTCAACCTTTTTCATCAAGTGATCGTCAACGAACGCACCTTTTTTCAAACTGCGAGACATAAATTACCTCCGACCCTTGCTTGTACGACGACGACGAACGAGGAGTGATTGTGATGGCTTGTTCTTGTCACGTGTGCGACCTTCTGGCTTACCCCAAGGAGAAACTGCAGGACGACCACCAGAAGTTTTTCCTTCTCCACCACCAAGTGGGTGATCGACTGGGTTCATGGCAACACCGCGTGTCTGCGGGCGCACACCTTTCCAGCGGTTACGACCAGCCTTACCGATCTTGATGAGTTCATGCTCGGCGTTGCCGACTTCTCCGACAGTTGCGCGACAGTCGAGCAACACGCGACGCATTTCTGTTGATGGCATACGCAATGTGGCGAAGTCACCATCTTTGGCAACTAGCTGCACGGCTGTTCCGGCAGAGCGCGCCATTTTGCCACCTTGTCCAGGTCGCAGTTCGACGTTGTGCACGGTTGTTCCGACGGGGATGTAGCGCAATGAAAGTGCGTTACCTGGTTTGATGTCTGCGCCTTGGCCACTCTCAACACGCTGTCCAACTTCAAGACCTTTTGGAGCAAGAATGTACGCCTTGGTTCCGTCTTCGTAATGCAAGAGCGCGATGCGGCACGTGCGGTTCGGGTCATATTCAATCGAGGCAACCTTGGCAGGCATTCCGTCTTTGATGCGCTTGAAATCAATGATTCGGTATTGACGCTTGTGCGCGCCACCACGGTGACGTGAAGTTTTGCGACCGTACGAGTTGCGTCCACCAGTGTTCTTGATTGGGGCAAGCAATGTTTTTTCAGGAGTCGTCTTGGTGATCTCGCTGAAGTCGGACACCGTTTGAAAACGGCGGCCAGGACTTGTGGGTTTGCGTTTGCGAATAGCCATGACTTACTCAGCTTTCAAACAGCGAGATTTTGTTTCCCGCTGCAAGGGTGACGATGGCGCGCTTTGTGCTTGGGCGCTTGCCAATACGGTTGGTGTTACGAGTCCGCTGAAGTTTTCCTTTGCGGTTCACAGTGTTTACTCTCAGAACTTTGACGCCCCAAATTGCTTCGATGGCGTCATGAATTTCTGGTTTTGTTGCATCGACGTGTACTTGAAATGTGTACACGTCGTTCTCCATGAGGCCATAGCTCTTTTCAGATACGACCGGCGCAAGAATGATGTCGCGTGGATCTTTCATTTGTCGCCTTCCTTGGCCATCGGCAGGCTTGCTTGGGTGAAAACAAGCCAGTCGTTACAGAGCACGTCGTAGGCATTGAGTTCGGCGACGCTGACGATTTGTACATCGACAACATTGCGCAAACTTTTTGCAACTGCATCGTCTTGAGGCGTGAGTACGACAAGTACTTTGCCCTCAATACCGATTGCGCGTAGAGCGGAGATAGCACTCTTGGTGCTAGGTGTCTCCATCTCCCAAGAGTCAAGAACAACAATGCGTCCAGCAAGATTGCGATCTGACAATGCAGACCGCAAAGCCAACCGAACCATTTTGCGAGGAGTGCGCTGAGTATATTTGCGCGGACGAGGTCCGAGCGCAATACCGCCGCCTGTGAAATGAGGTGCGCGAGTTGATCCCTGTCGAGCGCCACCGGTTCCTTTTTGGCTGAATGGCTTCTTGCCACCACCAGAAACTTCAGCACGTGTCTTGGTGCTCTGGGTTCCGGCGCGACGGTGGGCAAGTTGGGCAGTGACCACTTGGTGCATCACTGGAACATTGGGTTGAATTGAAAAAAGTTCGTCAGAGAGTTCGACTGTTCCGGATTTCTTGCCAGAAATACTTGTGAGAGATACAGAGGCCATTTTTAGTTCGCCTTCACTGCGTTACGAACGATGACAACGCCACCGTTGGGTCCGGGTACTGCACCGCGCACCAACAACAATCCGCGCTCAAGGTCGGCTTGTACAACAACAAGATTGAGTGTGGTGACTTGGTTATGTCCCATGTGACCAGCCATCCGCAGACCTTTAAGTACACGACCCGGAAATGAACATGAACCGATTGAACCAGGAGCACGATGGTGCTTGTGGTTACCGTGACTTGCTCCCTGTCCACTGAAGTTGTGTCGCTTCATTCCGCCAGCAAAACCTTTACCGCGACTCACTGCAGTGACGTCAACTTTTTCTCCAGCAGTCAATGTGTCAACGCAAATTTCTTTACCGACTTCGAATCCATCAACAGAGTCGAGGCGCAATTCGACAAGACGTCGACCAGCCTCTACGCCAGCTTTGGCGAAGTGTCCCGCCTCTGGTTTGTTGAGTTTGCTTGCGTCCTGGTTTCCGAACGTCACTTGAACGGCGTTATAGCCGTCGCGTTCTGTTGTTTTCACTTGGACGATGCGCGCTGGGTCGATGCGCAACACAGTGACGGGGACGACGCGTTGGTCGTCTCCCCAAATCTGTGTCATGCCGACCTTTTCGCCGACGATCGCTCTTTGTGCCATGGTGGCAACCTTTTCTTGTACGTTGAAATTTCTGTGTGCTTCATGCAAATGCTCCGCACGACTTAGTCGGCGGAGCACCTATTTGGGTTGTGCCATGCGGTTCCACCGAAGTGGCCTACATAGACGTCGATTGTTTGGACCAAACGACGGTCAAGTTCTTGGCAAGGGACGAATCCCCCGTTCAGGAAAGCAAAACTCTATCGGCAGAACTCGTCGATTTCACCGTGGCGTAGCCCAGAATTTTCAGGTCGTTTCAGGTCGGAAATCTCTTCCGCAGCCACTCCACCACCACCTCAATGGCCTGGCTTCGATGGCCCTCTAAATAGTGCGGTGCCCCGATCATTTCGTGGTAGGTGGTATCGCTGGCACCTGCATTTGCCACGATCTCCTTGGCCTGCCAGATCCGAATCTCGGTATCAGCCGTTGGATGCACCAGGATCGTAGGCACTTTGACCTGAGGCATGGTGTCAGCCAACTTGGCATGGCTCGACAGGCCCGACCATGTGCTGAGCCAGCCCCGATTGGTCATGGTTCGAGCCAGCCCACCTCGGCCATAATTGGCCTCAAAAGGGTCCGGAAAGGCAAAAAGACTGCCCAAAATGCGATCATCAGGGTCAATTGTCAGGTCTAAATACGCAGGATCGGCCAATGTTCGATAAATCGTCAGATATTTGGTAAACACCCGGCGGGCTCGCAGATCACGCCACTGCCGCAGGTTTTTGGCTTTGTCTACCCCTGCCAGAGCCAAACCGGCTGCCTCGGCATCAGCCAAAGACGCCTTGGCCACTTCATCAATGCGCCCAACGCGAGCCACTTGCGCCGCTCGATATGTGGTGAGCCACTCGGAGTCATAGTGGCTGTGCTCGGGCCATGGTCGCCACCCGTTGTCGGGGTTGTACATGTCTAGTTCTGGATCACGACTAAAAGGATCGTTCTCATCTGTTACAGATGGGTCGATGACCTGCAGCATGAAGACCCCTTCACCAGGATGTGCCGCCATTCCGATCCAGCCATCACCGATTCCGAGTTGGGCGTTAGCCATTGCCATGAGTGAACCACCACCTGAGTTGCCCAACAGCACAACAGCCTCGGCACCTCGACGAACAACTTCATCAAATGCTGTCTTGACATCGATGATGCAGTTTTCGTGCAGACAGTCTGTGTCGTTGTTGATATAGCGCGTAGAAAATCCGAGTACCGCATATCCCGCAGCCGCCAAGAGCGGACACGCATAGTGCACACTGAAATCACCACGAGGATGAGTCAAGATAATTGCCGTCTTCCATTTCTTGCCGTGCGGCGGCGTCCACAGAAGTCCGCGAACAAGCGCGCCATCAGGTGAGACAAGCCTGATTGACTCACGCGCAATCTCAACACCCGGATCATCTTCTGGCAGGGGCCAATACCCCAGACCAAATGGTCGACTACCTCCGAGGTGTACGTCAAGATCTTGCATACTCCGACATTACGCTCTTGCTATGCCCCTAGTGACAGCGCACGACATTCATGCGTATCAGCATGACGGCGCTGTCCTCTTGCGTGGAGTCGTTGCTCAAGAAACTCTTGATTCTCTTGCCGAGGGTCTTGCCATCAATATGGCCTCACCAAGCAAATGGGCCAACGACTACACATTAACAACTGATACTGGTCGATTCTTTGATGACTATGTCAATTGGCAGCGCATCACGCAATACAAAGATGCAGCGCTGCAAGGTGTGATTCCGGCTATTGCAGGTGCATTGATGAACACATCGCAACCACGGTTTTTTCACGAACATGTATTAGTCAAAGAGGCTGGTACATCAACACCAACTCCCTGGCACCATGATGATCCGTATTACGGCGTCAATGGTCTAGACAACGTGAGTCTCTGGATCCCATTAGATGACATTCCAGAATCAATTGCCTTGCGCTGTCTTGTTGGTAGTCATCTGTGGGGCGAAAGATATATTCCGAATCGTTTTCTCGATCAATCGCCCTATGCGCTTAATGCCGATGGATTTCTCCCTATGCCCACTGCGCAAGAACTCGAGACTCGTGGAGAAATCAAATCTTTCGCCGCTGCTCCGGGCGACCTTGTTGCATTTCATTTTCGTACTCTGCATCGTGCGCCTGGCACGATCGGCCATAGTTCTTCTCGGCGTGTCGTCAGTCTGCGTTATGTTGGTGATGATGCACGTTGGGCAACCCGTCCGTGGACAACATCACCACCCTTCGAAGACGCAGGTTTGTTAGACGGAGATTTTCTTGACATCGAGCGGTTCCCGATCTGTCATCTCTCGTAGATGTTTTTTAACTACTCTTTCTAACCACAAGCTTTGCTGTGAGCGTGAGACGCGAGCCTTTGCGCAAAACAATAATTGAAATCTCATCCCCAGGAACAGCATCCCGAACAACTGCAATGAGTGATCCTTGTCCCGTGATGGGCTGACCATTGACCTCAAGAACAACGTCATCTACTTTGAGTCCGGCTTTTTCTGCAGGAGAATCAGGAGCAATTTGCGATACCACTGCGCCCTGTCCACCATCACTGCGATCAGAAAGCCCGACCCCTAAATACCCTTCAGCACGTACTGTTCCGCTTCCTTGCTTGCGCAGTGCATCGACAACACGAATGACTTCGCCAACCGAAATAGCAAAACCAATATTGTTTGCAGCAGTTGACGAATCACCGCGAGCAACCGCTGTATTGATGCCAATGAGTTGACCACTCATGTTAATGAGTGGCCCACCAGAGTTGCCAGAAGAAATTGCTGCGTCTGTTTGAATGAGCGCGTTCAATGCGCCGCTGTCTACCGTGAGCGTGCGATTAAGAGCTGACACGATTCCGGATGTCACACTTGGGCCACCATCTAGATCGAGTGCGTATCCGACAGCAACCACCTGATCTCCAACTGCGATGCTGAGTGGATCAGCAAGTGTCGCCGAAATTAATCCGCTCGCTTTTCGCAACTTAATAAGACCAAGATCATTTCCGAAATCGGTTCCGAGTACATCGGCAACTCGGGGTTCGGTCTCGCCACCGAGTCGCACACGAACAGTCGTCGCCCCTTCAATAACATGAGCATTGGTGAGGATCTCACCATCGCTACTTAAGATGACTCCCGTACCAATTGCTTCGCCTGAGTCACTCACCGAATCAATTGTGACCACACTTGGGGCGATGACATTTGCCGCCTTGGCAATACTGGATGTTCCGACTGATGCCCTGTCAACAGGTGGAGCAGTCACGAGTGGGGCCATAGATGACATCGTTTCATCTTGGGCATACTGAGCGCCCAAGTAACCAGCGGCTCCTGCTGTACTCAGAACAATCGCCATAGAAATAAGTTGCGCCACGACACGACGACCACGCCTGTTCTTGATGGGCAACTGCGGGGGCTGGTTAATCCAATGTGAATCAGTCATGGCTTATTTTTATCGCACTAGTGAGGCAAATAACAGGCATCAAAACAAGAATTTGGTAAAAATTATCCCTGAATCTTGATCTCGATATCGACGCCTGCTGGCAGTTCGATGCGTTGAAGCGAATCGATGGTCTTGGCATTTGGCTCGATGATGTCAATCAGGCGCTTATGAATTCGCATCTCAAAGTGCTCACGAGAGTCTTTGTCGACGTGAGGTCCACGAACAACTGTGAATCGGTGCTTGTCAGTTGGCAATGGAATAGGACCGATGATTTTGCAATCAGTGCGACCGACTGTCTCGACGATCTTGCGTGTTGATTGATCGATGATGACATGATCAAATGCCTTGAGGCGGATGCGGATGCTACTTTTTGCCATTGTTTCGTCCTATCACTTGAAAATCTTGGTTACGCGACCAGCA
>JAEMRC010000093.1 GCA_016463545.1 Ilumatobacteraceae bacterium | reverse complement strand
ATAAAGAACTTCACCACAACCGGTGCGCGACCGACAGTGACGACGGGCTCGGCGAGCAGCATAAAGGCATCGTCTGCTGATTTGAATGCAGCGGTGAATGCCAATTTGCTACAGACAACTGTCGTCTTTTTCTATGGACTGTCAGCGGACTTAACTGATGGAAAGTCAGTCTCGACTCGTGATATTACAGAACTCACTAAAGTCATTGACATCTCTGCCAAGATCGAAGGCTTGGTGAAATCAGAGACTTACTACTACCGAGTGGAAGCAACAAATGAACTTGGCACAACGAAAGGTGACATCAAGTCTTTTGTGACATCGCGTTCACAAGGCGTGACGATCAATGATGGAGCAGAGTTCACCAATTCAAAAGAGGTGACGATCTCTGTAGTTGCTCCAGCGGGATCAGTGAAGGTAATTCTCTCTAATGATGGAGGTTTTGGATCGTCTCAAACATTTGACCTTGTCGATGCAAGCGCAGACATCGCCTGGAAACTAGTTGCATCGAGAGACGAGAGACTGCCCAAAACTGTGTATGTGAAATGGGTGTCTAGATTTGGAAATGAGACAACAGCCGTGGGAGACGACATTATTTTGGACACTACGATTCCAGTGTTGAGTAGTGTGAGCGCAGCGGCCAACGCGGCACCAGCAAATGCAGTCACAGTTGCAGCCGTAAAAAAACCAACGGGCGCCAAGATCGTAGTAAAGGCAAAAGATACTAATTCTGGCGTCGGCAAAATCGAGATCAAATCCAAAAAAAATGGCAAGACGACAACTGTGATTTACAAGAAGCCGACTGCTGCGTCACAAACAGTGTTAGTTAAAACAACGTCCAAGACTTTATTTGTGCGAGTGCTTGACCGAGCGGCAAACGCGTCACCATGGAAAACGGTGATAGTCAAGTAGTTTGAGTGAGTGATGGTTGACTCTTGGGATAACGAGGCTCGTGAGGCTGCCGCTAGTGCCGGTGTAGTCATTGATGGCATTGTGTCAGGGTCTGATCGTGAGAGCGTTGCGTCTCTGATGAACGAGATCTGGGGGCCAGACGTGGTGTTGCCGCTCAATATGTTGCGGGCAATGCAGTTTGCTGGCGATGGAGTCTTGCTGGCGCGGCGAAATAAAATTCCGGTGGGATTTTCTGTTGGAGTAATGGGATCGGCAGACGGGCTTCATTTTCATTCCCATCAAGTTGGTGTGGTTAAAAGTGAGCGGTCTTCAGGGGTGGGCTTTGCATTGAAGATGGCGCAACGAGCAGTGTGTCTTGTCAGCGGCGTCACGGAGATGCGCTGGACATTTGATCCTTTGCTGTATTCAAACGCAGTATTTAACTTGAACCGAATTGGTGCGCGCATCTATGAGTTTTTGCCAAATGTGTATGGCGCCAGAAACGATCAGTTCAATCTGGGCGATGTCACCGACAGAGTGAAGGTTTGCTGGAGCCTGGAGAGTGACGTCGGTGCACTAAGCGTGACGGCGAGTTCTGGTGCGCCACGGTTGATAGATGTCTCAGAGAGGGTTATTCGCTCAAACCAAGAAGTTGTTGTCGGGTCTGTACTGCCGATACCGCCCGATTACCACGCGCTGCGTGCTTCGAACAAAGATCTTGCCAGCATGTGGCGCGTGGCAATGAGTTTGGCGTTGCACGATGTCCTTGAAAGTGGGCACAGCATTGCAGGCATCGGAGAGCAGGGTTATGTTGTAGGGGTGAGAAGCGGAACTGTGTGATGAGACTGGAGTCAGTTGAACTAATCCGCGTCAAGATGCCACTGGTGAGACCGTTTAGAACGTCTTTTGGAGAGCAAACGATTCGAGATGTTTTGTTGGTGAATGCATATACGAGTGATGGACCGGGATGGGGTGAGTGTGTCGCTCAGGTTGACCCCTTTTATAACGAAGAATTCATTGAGGGTGCTCAGATGGTTCTTGAGAAGTGGCTGATTCCACAAGTGCTTGAGCAGCAAAGCGTTGTCGCCGAAGATGTAACGGAGTTGCTCAAGAACATCAAGGGCCATCGCAGTGCAAAGGCTGCGCTCGAGATGGCCATACTTGATGCGCAGTTGTGTGCGCGCGGACACAGTTTGTCGCAGTATCTAGGTGGTGTGCGTGACACGGTTGAAGTGGGTGTGTCAGTGGGTATCACCAACTCAATAGAGGAACTTGTAGATGTTGTGGCGGGCTACGTGGCAGACGGCTACACGAGAGTGAAACTCAAGATTGAGCCAGGTTGGGATGTCGAGGCGGTTCGTGCTGTCCGTGCACGTTTTGGAGAATTGCGTTTACAGGTTGATGCCAACACGGCGTATCGGGCTGGTGATATCGAGCATCTCAAAAAGCTAGACGAATTTGGTTTGTTGTTAATTGAGCAGCCCTTTGAAGAAGATGACTTAGCGACGCATGCGTTGTTTGCTCAGCAGATTTCGACGGCAGTGTGTCTTGACGAGTCAATCGTGTCGGCGCGCAGTGCAGAGGTGGCTATTGACGCAGGAGCGTGTTCAATCGTCAATATTAAAGTGGGTCGCGTGGGTGGTTTGCTTGAGTCGCGCAAGATTCATGATCTGTGTGTGTCTCGCGGAGTCGCAGTGTGGTGTGGGGGAATGCTTGAAAGCGGTGTAGGAAGAGCAGCCAATGTGGCGCTTGCCTCGATGAGCGGTTTCACGTTGCCGGGAGATATTTCGGCGAGTGATCGGTATTTTGCTCAAGACATCACCGAGTCATTCGACCTTGTGGGCTCTTGTCTAAAAGTGCCAACAGGTGCTGGGCTTGGAGTGACTGTAGATCAAGAATTACTGACATCTCTTGGCGCAGTGCGCACGCATGTCAGCAGACACTGACCGTTTATTTTCCGCGAAGTTGTGCAACCACTGGAGCAAATGACTCAACGTCTTCAGCGCCAACAATAACGTAACTAAAACCCCATCGATCTCTGCGCTCGAGCAGATCATGCACCATCTGCTCAGGTGAACCAACGAGAGCAAAAGGAGTATCTGCAATCATCTCTGGTTCGACTTTGATCATCTGAGAAATATTTTGCACTGCAGAGGCACGATCGTTGGTGACGCTAACGAAAAAAGCACGAATGTTCATCTCGATGTCGGCAATGCGGTCACCGACTGCGTCGAGCACGATATTTACCTTGTCGTTAACAGCTTCTGCTGTCATGCCGGCAAATGTATCGCGCCCAACTACTCCGGTGGTCATGGTGCCGTTGATGCCAACGATGTCGGCATGGCGCGCCGCATACGTGAGTATTCTTTTGCCACCGCCACCGATTAACACTGGGGGACATGGTGCTTGGATTGGCTTGGGAAGACCGTCGTAGTTTGTGATTGTGTAGTGCTTGCCCGTAAAACTAAAAGCACCAGGGGCCATTGCACCGCGAATGACGTGCATGCCTTCAATAAAGCGATCAATGCGCACGCCAGGAGTGTCGTAGGGCATTCCGGCTTGCTCATAATCGCTGATCATCCAGCCAGCACCGATGCCGATCTCGAGACGACCCTCTGACAACAGGTCCATTGTGGCGAGTTCTTTGGCGAGCACGACGGGATGTTTGTAGTCGTTGTCCCAGACAAGTGCCCCAACGCGCAATGTGGATGTGGCGTCGGCGATTGTCATCAACGCAGGGACTGGAGCCAGTTGATTTCCGAAATGGTCCGGCATGGTGAGAATATCAAAACCATTATCTTGGGTTTTGCGTGCGAGTTCGACCCATTCGGCGCGAGTGTTGGCATTAGATGCCTGGATGCCGAAACGAAAGGGACGGTGGGGGAAAGGAGCCATTGAATAACCGTAGCAATCTGATGCTGTGTGGCTCTAGGCGAGTGGCAGTACGGTGGAGGCGTTGTGAAGAAACTATTTCGAGCACATTGGCTGATGCGATTGGCAGTCACGATTAGTGCCGGGGCCCTATTGGTAACTGGCGTCGTCGTAGGGGTGGCGCCCCAGGTGTGGGCCGTGCTCAATTCCCATGATGAGACGGCACTGTCTTTACCGGCGTTTGGTGGGTTGGCGACTCGAAGTCAACTGATCGACATCTCTGGCAAGCAGGTTGGTGTTTTTGAATTAGAAAACAGTCAGCCATTGTCGATTGATGATGTGCCAGAAGACGTGATTGCAGCGGTCTTGGCGGTTGAAGATGCGGAGTTCTATTCGCACAAAGGAGTCAATCTACGAGCGCTTGTGCGGGCCCTTCTTTCGAATGTGTCGTCTTCTGGGGCGCGCCAAGGTGCATCGACGATCACACAGCAGGTGGTGAAAAATGAATACCTTGCAGGGCTCGAACGCGATGGTCGTTACAAGGTGTTGCAAGCGCGGTATGCGGTGATGCTTGAAAAAGAAGTACCGAAGAAGAAAATCTTGGAGCGCTATCTCAACACGGTGTATTTCGGTAACAACGCCTATGGACTGCAAGCAGCAGCAGAAGTTTATTTTGGTTCAGCAGTGCAAAATTTAACACTGATACAAGGGGCTTTTTTAGCAGGGTTAGTGCGGGCTCCGTCAACATATGATCCGATTCGTAGACCAGAGCAATCACGTCAGCGGTTTGGCCAAGCAATTAAGAGGCTCGTTGAGACCGAGTTGATGACACAAGATATTGCCACGACAACATTGGTTAGTTGGCAATTACCAGAATCTGTACAGAGTGTTCCGCAACGATCTGTCAGTCGGACATATTTCACCGAGATGGTGAAAGACTATCTGCTTAATAAGTCAGATATTTTGGGGGCAACATATTCGGAGCGCTACAACACGTTGTTCCGAGGGGGCCTAAAGATCACGACCACTCTGAACGCGAGTGCTCAAGTATCTGCAGAACTCGCAGCCATTGCACAGCTTCCCGTTAATAAGGCCGGAATCCAGGCATCAGTAATGTCGCTAGACACCGCAACGGGTGCAATTCGTGCAATGGTCGGCGGGCCGGGATTTGTCGCAGGACAAAGCGAAGTGAATTTGGCCTTGCGGCGTCGCCAGACAGGGTCGAGCATCAAGTTCTTCGTTCTAGCTGCTGCACTTGAAGCAGGCGTTGAGGCGACAGATCTGATTGACGGGACTTTGCCCTGTACGTTTCCTAATCCGGATTTACCATCTGAGCCTTTTGTGATCACAAAAGGAGTGAGCAAGCCACTCACCACTCTTGAAGAACAAACATGGTTATCAATCAACTGTGCCTATGCGCGTTTGGCGCAAATTGTGGGGCTGCATCGTTTAGTAGAACAGGTGTACAAGATGTCGTCATCACCGTATCTCACTCCAGAGATATACAAGATCCAGCCGTATGCAAGTTTTTCAACTGGGGCAAATGAATTGAGTCCATTAGACATGGCATCGGGAGCACAAACAATCGCTAATGGTGGGTTGCATATGGAGCCGTACTTTATTGAAAAAATTGAAGGTCCGGATGGAGTGCTGTTCACTCATGAGAGTGTGGGAAAACAAGTGATCTCAAAAGAAGTTGCAGACAAGGAAGTTTCAATTCTCAAGAACACGTTGACGAAAGGTACTGCGCGGAGAACACCGCTCGCCAAGGACCGACCTGCGGCTGGCAAGACCGGAACGCAGGCAGAAAACACCAATGCTTGGTTCGTTGGCTTCACGAAACAACTCACAACAGCGGTGTGGGTGGGCGACCCCAAGGCCTATACGCCGATGGTAAATATTCCAGAGTTCAGAGCAGTTGGTGTTCCGAATGTTCAAGGAGCCACTTTCCCTGCACGTATTTGGAAGTCCTACATGGATGCAGCGCATGCAGATCTGCCAATCGTGGACTGGGATCCTGCTGTGGCTCCCGTCAGAAATCAGATTCGTTTGTATTTACCCGGTGTTGATTGCATCGCTGAACTTGTGTCCGGAACACTGCCGCGTGCGCTTACTGGGCCTGTTGTGACAATTGTTCCCGCGGTAAGTGCAACAACGACCGTGCCGATTACACCCGTGCCGATTACACCCGTGCCAACAATAACCGTACCCGTGCCAATAGTGACAACACCAGTGCCGCGCGGCCCTGTAGTGAGCATCGTCAGCCCAGGCACCACGATTGCACCAACAGTGCTTGATCCACTTGTGGCTGTCGTCGGGGTCGATCCCGAGAAGTACTTAGTGTACGACTGCATAAAAGGCGTACCCAGATCAGTCAAAGTCATAGCGAACGCAGGCTAAGCGCCTAGGTTAAGAAAGATGTTTCTGTGGTTCGTTGGTACGGCAATTTTGTCTGTGTGGTTTGTGTTTCGCGACGACCGCTTTGATTATCGACTTTTGATTGTCGGGTCAATTCTTCCTGATGCGATTGATATTTTTAGCGGAGGCGCGTGGGTGATGCATTCTGTCCTTGCGAGTATTGCTGCCTTAGCAATTGTGATGATTGCCACTGCAGGACGCAAACCATCCAGGCGCCGTTTACTTGCATTGCCCATTGGCATGTTCATGCATTTGATATTTGATGGAGCGTTTGCATCTGCACGACTCTTTTGGTGGCCACTTGCGGGTTTTTCATTTGACGATGCGAAACTGCCGAGCGCTACGCGCATGGGGCCAAATATACTGTTTGAAATTATTGGAGCAGTAATTTTATTCTGGGCATGGCGGCAGTTTGGTCTATCGTCTCAAACAGCCAGACAAAACTTTATGTCGACGGGGCAATTGCGTAGCAAAACTGAAGGGCTCTCAAAATAATGTTGATACTTGTCCGACACGGAAGAACTATTGCCAACGCGCAGGCATTGTTGCAGGGGCATGTCAATCATCCTCTTGATGAAATTGGGGTTGATCAAGCACGCCGAGTGGCGCGAGTGCTCAATGATTTGTATCCAAAAGCACGAGTGATCTCAAGTCCGTTGTTGCGAGCACGTCAGACGGCAGAAGCCATCTCGACAACGGTTTCTATTGATGAGCGGTTTATCGAACTGAACTATGGCGACTTTGACGAGTTAGCGCTAACCGATGTATCGCCCGAGATCTGGGAACAATGGCGATCGGATGAGAATTTTCGGCCACCAAACGGCGAGACTTTGCGCGAACTTGATATTCGCGTCCATGCTGCACTGCAAGATCTCAGTGCAGAGGCCCGCACTCAAGATGTCATTGTCGTGACGCACGTATCGCCAATCAAGAGTGCGATGACATGGGCCTTAGGCGGCGACGCGTCAATGTCATGGCGATGTGCCCTTGATCGCGCGTCCATTACGCGAGTGGCGATTGGTCCGCGCGGCCCGTCTCTGACAGGCTTCAATGACACCGCACATTTACAAGAAAAATAAAAGCGACTGGTGACGGTGAGTCGGTCTATAAGCGGGATCCTGTCCGCGCGCACAAGTCGCGCTGTGTGACCATCCATCTACGCGGCCTACCCGGAGGTTGCCTTGCGGCAAACGAGCCGTTTGTGCCTCCTGCATGGCCTTGCTCCAAGTGGGGTTTACCAAGCCGTTGCAGTCACCTGCCACGCTGGTGCGCTCTTACCGCACCGTTTCAGCCTTACCTGTGACTATTGCTAGTCCATCGGCGGTTTACTCTCTGTTGCACTGTCCGTCAGGTCGCCCCAACCTAGTTTTCACTAGCACTTTGCCCTATGGAGTCCCGACTTTCCTCGACGCATCTTCAAGCGCCGCGGTCACCCAACTGACTCACCGTCGC
>JAEMRC010000092.1 GCA_016463545.1 Ilumatobacteraceae bacterium | reverse complement strand
GCCCGGCGATATTTGTTTGAGCATGGGATGCGGAGACATTGAGCATTTTCCGGACGAAATCTTAAAGGCACACGATGCCAGAAAAAATAGTCGATAATGCGCACTACTCAATGGGCTGATGTCGCTGCAAAGATCGCCAAGACGGGCGCTGATACTGAACTGTCTGTACCGGCGTCTCGCCTGACGACATATCGGATTGGTGGCGCGGTGGCGCTTGTTGTCAGCATCACAAAAGTAGAACAGGCTCTCGCCCTGCACACATGTATTTCAGACGAGTTTGATGTGGTTGTGGTCGGAAACGGAAGCAACATCTTGATTAGCGATGATGGTTTCGATGGTGTCGCCGTCGTCTTGCAACTTGGTGATGACGACACAACGATGAGTGTTGTTGAATCGACAGAAAACACGGCACTGCTCGATGCCAGAGCCAATATTCGACTGCCCTTGCTGGCACGCCGTAGCGCAGCTCTTGGATGGCACGGACTGGAATGGGCGGTAGGAGTGCCGGGCTCACTGGGTGGGGCTGTGCGGATGAACGCAGGTGGTCACGGTTCCGACATGGAGAAATCACTATTTGACGCAGAACTCATCAATCTTCGAAGTGGCCACACAGCGCGCGTTGCAAAGCAGAATCTGGGGTTTCGTTTTCGTGGTTCTGCTATTACTGACGAAATGTGTGTCATTGGAGCGCGATGCCAAGTGACGCGCGGCAATGCTGAGCAAAGTCAAAATGAAATTGCAGAGATTGTTTCTTGGAGACGAGATAATCAACCCGGCGGTCAAAATGCGGGTTCCGTGTTTGTCAACCCTGCTCAAACCGCAAGAAGTGCCGGTGCGTTGATCGACGAGGTGGGGCTTCGCGGCAAGAGGCACGGCTCTGCAGAGATTTCTCAAAAACATGCAAACTTTATTCAAGCAGACGAGAACGCAATGGCAGCAGACGTCGTCGCGTTGATGTGTGAGGCTCAAGACACAGTCTTTGATCGCACTGGTGTCATGATGCACAGTGAGGTGAGGTTGCTCGGCTTTACACAAGAAATAGCGCATCGGTTTTTGGACAAACATCATTCGCATATCGAACTGGCACGGGCGCAAGAAACGCTGAAATCGCTGCTATGACTTCCCAAGACGAACCCTTTGTGACCCCGATTGAGTCCGCGGTGACGGATGTTCCAGAGTCACTGCTGAGTGAGCTCAAAGAGATTCTGCAACGAGATGTTGAACAAGTCATCAAGATTGCCGACGCCACACTGGAGGCATCCTCGCCGACGCCTGTCGAGCCGCCAGTTGAAGTAGATCTTTCATCCTCAGTAATTGTGATTGATGATTCTGTTCATGAGACGGCCGTGACTGAATTAGCCGAACACGATCGTATTTTGATCGTTGATCAAGACGAACCCGATATTCGCTTTGAAGAGCGCCGGAGAAAGAGTGAGAGACGCGAACGAATAAAAAACCAGCGCTGGAAACTTATTTTGGGTGCTGGTGTGACTGGCGTGATTGTCGTGGTAATCGTCTTGGCATCTCCGATCTTTAAAATTCATAACATTGACTTTGAAGGAAAGGTGTACACATCTAGCGACAAGCTCGATCAAGCTCGAGAAATGCTACGCGGTCAAACTATTTTTTCTCTTGACTCCGGACGAGTAGAGCGGATGCTCAGCCAAGACCCATGGGTAGGTGATGTACGAATCACAACTCACTTTCCTCGGCGAGTGGTTGTGGAGATTTCCGAACGCCAACCAGTGGTTTGGTTTCTGGGCGGCGACAACAAGGCCCGGATCATTGATGCAAGTGGATATGTGATTTCTGTGACCGTTGGTCGTCCAACGAAATACTTGCAAGTCACTGGTACGGGTCCATCGCTCGAAGCTGGAGCAGTTGCTGACGATGTCTACCGAGCGGCGGCGCAGCTTTTTGTTGCCTTGCCCGACGAGATTCGTCCAAAAACTAAAGAACTCGGGGTCTCTGTCTCTGGGGAACTTTCTATGACTTTGACATCTGGAACATTGATTCGATTTGGGCCACCGACGAACTTGCAAAACAAATTGGTGGCCGTTGTTGTACTGCTTCGCCGTCAGGATCCGGCTGGCTTGGCCGTAATCGACGTATCAACGGGGGAGCCCACGGTGCAGCCGAGATGAGCAAAATAGTGCCGTATTTAACGGCAACCGCGCAGAAATTGTCGCATGAGGTGCGGAATTACACCATTTAGCACGACCAATGTGTGAAACTAATAGAACCACGGTCCTAGTGACCGACGTTCTCGGAGGTATGGGCCAATGGCCGGAGCACCACAAAACTATTTAGCAGTGATCAAAGTAATCGGCGTCGGCGGCGGCGGCGTTAACGCCATCAATCGAATGATTGATGCTGGCCTCAGAGGCGTGGAGTTTGTCGCAGTCAACACTGATGCGCAGGCACTCTTGATGAGCGATGCAGATGTCAAACTCGATATCGGACGCGAGTTGACACGTGGCCTCGGCGCAGGTTCTGATCCAGAAATTGGCCGGGCTGCGGCTGACTCGCACCGTGACGAGATCGAAGAACTACTCGCTGGCTCAGACATGGTGTTTATTACGGCAGGTGAAGGTGGCGGTACCGGAACAGGTGCGGCGCCAGTTATTGCAGAAGTCGCCAAAGGACTCGGGGCACTCACAATTGGAGTGGTGACTCGCCCGTTTGCATTTGAAGGAAAACGACGCGCAGTTCAGGCCGAAAACGGTATTCAAAAACTCAAAGAAAAAGTTGACACGCTGATCGTGATACCAAATGATCGCCTTCTGATGGTTGCCAACGATAAGACCAGTTTGATCAACGCTTTCAAGATGGCAGATGAAATCTTGTTGCAGGGCGTGGCGGGTATCACAAGTCTCATCACCACTCCAGGATTAATTAACACTGACTTTGCCGACGTGAAGAACATTCTCACTAATGCTGGTTCAGCATTGATGGGTATCGGTATCGCAAGCGGCGACAATCGCGCCGTAGTGGCTGCAAAGACAGCGATTTCAAGCCCAATGCTTGAGGCCGCAATCGATGGTGCGCGCGGAATCTTGCTGAACATCACCGGTCCATCCAGCATGGGCTTGTTTGAAGTAAATGCTGCGGCAGAAGTTGTACACGGAGTTGCGCATCAAGATGCCAACATCATCTTTGGAACGGTGATTGACGATGAATTGGGTGATGAAATCAAGATCACCGTTATTGCCGCCGGTTTTGAGAGATGGGATCCAGCGACATCTCACGGTGGTATCGGGACACGGGCAGGACGCACTGCAGAACCTCGTGTTGGTGCGGTGAGAGATCTCTTTGGTGACAATCAGTCGGATCCACTTGATGATGACGATGACGACTTTGATGTTCCATCATTCTTGAAGTAGCAAGACCAGAGTGATGTCGTCGGCATCTGTCGACTTTGCAGCAGTTTCTGAAAACGTCTCTAAGATTCGCCAACGAATTTTGGCGGCTGGTGGTAACGCAACTCAATTGATTGCTGTCACAAAAGGCTTTGGAATCGATGCCATAGAAGCGGCAACGTCGGCTAATTGTGATGGTATTGGGGAGAACTACTCTCAAGAACTCTTGAAGAAGTATTCCAAAGACGGCAGCTTCCTCGGAGAAAAAGCGAAGCGGTTGCCGGTGCATTTCATTGGACAACTCCAATCCAACAAAATTCCCGGACTTCTTGAAGTGGTGAACTATTGGCAGACAATCGATCGAGTGTCTGTCATCACGCAATTGTCTAAGTCTCGACAAGCGTCCGCCCCAGAAATTTTCGTGCAGGTCAATTCCACTGGCGAGCAATCCAAAGGCGGATGTGCTCCCCGTGAGGTTGAAGGACTATGCATCGCGGCTACTCAGGCAGGTCTTGTTGTGGTCGGATTGATGACCATTGGCCCGACGAATGGCTCAATTCAGGAGTGCGAGAAAGCGTTTAGAGGGGTGCGAAAAATGGCAGACAATCTTGGACTGGCACAGTGTTCGATGGGAATGTCGGATGATTTTGAGAGTGCGGTTGGCTGTGGGTCGACAATTGTGCGAGTTGGAAGTGGCATCTTTGGCGCGCGTCCCACATCGGCTCGCGCGAGTGAGATAACCTGAACCTATGTCTATGTGGCGCCGTGCGATGGATTATTTAGGGTTGAGCGGAGAGGACTCCTTTGACGACTACGACATGTCGGCCGAATACGACCGTCCCGTTCGTCAGCGCGAGCCCAGCATGCCCATTCAACGGCCCCGGGGTGGATACGCACCAGAGTTTGGTGATGATGCTTCGCACCCAACCGCACGAGGTCGCGTGGACGATACGGGCAGTGCTCGTCGTCTTGATGACTCTGGAGTGCAAATGAGACCGACTAGTGGCGCTCGATCAAATGTGCGAACCATTGGTCTTAGTGCAGGCGAACCAATGACTGTACGACCATTGCAATTTAATCAAGCCCAAGAAATTGCTGATCACTTCAAGGGTGGTACACCAGTCATTATTAATTTGGAAGATGCCGATGATGTGGTCTCTCGCAGAATCATCGACTTCGCAAGTGGTCTGTGTTACGCGATGAGCGGCTCGATGGAAAAAGTGGCGCGTGGTGTCTATTTACTCAAACCGCCCGCGGCAGAGCCACACAACCGATCCTGAGGCGCCATGAATCTTGTGTGTACTGCTGGGAACCTGTATGTGTTCGTCATTATTGCGCGATCTGTTCTGTCTTGGTTTCCAGTCAATCCAAGCAGCCCAGTCGCGCAGATTGCCAGAGTAGTTTTTAATATCACCGAACCAGTTCTTGCGCCTGTGCGTCGAGCAATGCCGCGAATGGGCCAATTCGATCTCTCACCACTCATTGTGTTGGTGGGACTGCAGATCTTCATGGGTCTTGTTTTGGGGTGCTGAGGTAGTTCGCCTCTACGCTTACTTTCGTGCCATACCCCTCAGTCGATCCGCAACCACGATTTCCGGCTCTCGAAGAGGAAGTACTGCAATCCTGGAAGTTGCAGAACACATTTGAACGGTCGATTGCCTTACGTGAGGCTGGCGAAAATGGAGCGAACGAGTTTGTCTTTTATGACGGCCCTCCGTTTGCAAATGGTTTGCCCCACTACGGACACTTGCTCACTGGATATGTCAAAGATGCCATCCCGCGGTATCAAACCATGCGCGGGCGTCGTGTTGAGCGTCGGTTTGGCTGGGATTGCCATGGCCTCCCTGCAGAAGTAGAGGCAGAAAAAGAATTGGGCATCGCGGGACATCCTGCGATCGCGGAGTTTGGTGTTGACCGATTTAACGAAGCATGTCGAACAAGCGTGTTGCGCTACACAGATGAATGGCAGCGATACGTCACCCGTCAGGCGCGATGGGTTGACTTTGATCACGGATACAAGACGCTTGATCTGTCGTACATGGAAAGCGTGATGTGGGCGTTTCGTACGTTGTGGGACAAGGGACTGATTTACGAAGGGTTTCGGGTGTTGGCGTATTGCTGGCGTTGCGAAACTCCGTTATCCAACACCGAGACGCGCATGGACGATGTGTATCGCAATCGTCAAGACCCAGCACTGACGGTGAGTTTTGTACTCGAAACGGGAGAACGCATCTTGGCATGGACAACCACTCCATGGACATTGCCTGCCAATTTGGCATTGGCAGTAGGCCCAGAGATTGAGTACTCAATTCTGCAGAACTCCGCAGGTGAAAGATTTATCATTGCCGACGAGCGACGCAGTGCCTATGAAAAAGAACTGACCGATTTCACTGTTGTTGGATCAGTAACGGGTGCAGAACTCGTTGGTCGTTCGTATACGCCGATGTTTGATTTTTTTGCCGATACTCCCAATGCATTCCGCGTGCTCTCTGCAGATTTTGTAACAACACAAGAAGGCACTGGCGTGGTGCATATGGCGCCAGGTTTTGGCGAAGACGACCAAGTCGCCTGTTTGGCCGCTGATATCGCCACTGTCTGCCCGATGGATGAACATGGGTGTTACACCTCAGAAGTAGCGCCATGGGTAGGAGTGCATGTCTTTGATGCCAATCCAGATGTCATTCGCAGTCTCAAAGAAAAAGGCGTTGTTCTGCGTCATGAAACATACGATCACCCGTATCCGCATTGCTGGCGCTGCAGTGAACCACTTGTGTATCGCGCAATCTCATCGTGGTTTGTCAAGGTCACTGCAATCAAAGATCGAATGGTTGAACTGAATCAAGACATCACATGGGTACCAGAGCACTTAAAAGACGGAAGTTTTGGTAAATGGATCAGCAACGCTCGCGACTGGGCCATTAGTCGGAATCGATTTTGGGGTTCACCTATTCCGGTCTGGAAAAGTGATGATCCCAATTATCCGCGAGTCGATGCATATGGCAGTTTGGCCGACCTCTCGCGGGACTTCGGTGTAGAGGTCACGGACCTGCATCGGCCAGCAGTCGATGAGTTGGTGCGTCCAAATCCAGACGACCCAACAGGCATGTCGATGATGCGACGTGTTCCAGAAGTTTTGGACTGCTGGTTTGAGAGTGGCTCGATGCCCTATGCCCAAGTGCATTACCCGTTTGAAAATCGTGAATGGTTCGAAGATCATTATCCGGGTGACTTCATTGTCGAATACATCGGTCAAACTCGCGGATGGTTTTATACCTTGCATGTTTTAGCAACAGCCTTATTTGATCGTCCAGCGTTTTCTACTTGCGTCAGTCACGGAATTGTTCTGGGTGACGATGGTGTCAAAATGTCTAAGAGTCTGCAGAACTATCCAGACCCCATGAAGGTATTCGATACCTATGGCGCAGACGCCATGAGGTGGTACTTGCTTTCTTCGGCGATCTTGCGCGGAACTGATTTCTCGGTGACCGAACAAGGTATTCGAGACACGGTGCGACAAGTGCTCTTGCCACTCTGGAACTCGTGGTATTTCCTGTCGCTGTATGCAAATGCAGAAAACAAAAGCGGTGCCGTCTCGACCGAATCGAGCAACTTGTTGGATCGCTATATTTTGGCCAAGTTGCGACGAACCACTGTCGAGGTCACTTTGTCAATGGACAAGTACGACCTGTTTGCCGCTTGCCAGCAAGTGCGGACATTTTTAGACGTCTTGACGAACTGGTACATACGCCGCAGCCGGGATCGTTTTTGGGCAGGAGACCAAGACGCAATCAACACGCTGCACACAGTTCTTGAAGTTCTTGTACGTCTCGCAGCACCATTGTTGCCCCTCATTACAGAGAACATTCATGCTGGTCTGGTGGCCAATGCTGACAGCGTGCACTTACGAGACTGGCCGAGTTCAGAGTCGTTGCCAACAGATGATGAGCTTGTAGACGCTATGGATCTTGTACGAGACGTGTGTTCTGCGACGCTTTCTGTGCGAAAGGCGCACAGTCGTCGAGTGCGATTACCGCTCAGTTCACTGACGGTGGCTGTCGCGAACGCCGACGCACTTGCTCCGTACGTGACCATCATCTCTGATGAAGTCAATGTGAAATCAGTGATTTTGAGATCGGACGTAGCAGGGGTTGCGAGCTTTGAATTGCAAGTTGTGCCAGCGGCGCTGGGACCACGATTAGGAAAGAAGACTCAGCAAGTGATCGGGGCGGTCAAGCGTGGTGAATGGTCTCGTGTTGATGATGCAATAGAAGTTGCCGGAGAAATTCTGAC
>JAEMRC010000091.1 GCA_016463545.1 Ilumatobacteraceae bacterium | reverse complement strand
ATTTCATACGTGTCTACCCACGCATCAAAGTCAGAGCGATACTTCTGTTCAAGAAACGGCCGGTACTCATGCAGTTCTGCGCCAGCATGGCAGTCCGCCGAAATCACTGTGTATCTATCGTTACTCATCTCGCCCCCAGACTGTTCCTTGTCAGGTTAGTCGCTTATATCTGGGTGCTCACAAGCGCAAACCTTGTCTATCGCTTGCTCAGGATTTGTCTTGCGACGCATACCACTGTGCCAAGCGAGAAAATCCTTCGTCTATCGACACCTGGGGTTCCCAGCCCATGTGCTGGCGTACGGGTCGTGGGTCAAACCAATGTGCAGTCCCGAGTTGTTGGGCCACAAACCGAGTGATCGGTGGTTCAGAAGCGCGCACCTTGGGCCACACGCGTTCAATAACCGAGCCCATCCGCACCGCAAGCCCAAGAGAAATATGTCGAGGCTCACACGCCACGCCGGCTGCTCCACAAATAGACCGAATGAGTTCATTCACAGTGCGAGGTTCGCCGTTGGCAATGACATAGGCCCCGCCGTCACAATCCGCACCAACATGCACTGCATCAATTGCCGCTACATGCGCACTGACCGCATTGTCAATATACGTGGAGTCCACTAATGCGTTTCCGGTTCCGGCAATAAGTAGTCGACCACGAGATGCACGCTCAACAATGCGACCCACTAACTGCGTGTCGCCTGGCCCCCATACCAAATGGGGCCGTGTCGCAACTACTGCTAAGTGTTCATTGCGCGCGGCTAACACCATGCGCTCGGCGATGGCTTTTGATTCGGCGTAATACGAATGTGCACGCCCCGTGACTGCTGCACGAGCAACGTCACCAACTATTGATTCACCCGAATGCACAACTGATGGCGTAGACACATAGACAAGTCGTGAAATGTTATGAGTCTTCGCTGCAGCGATCACATTGGCAGTGCCATCAACATTGACACTGCGAAATTCATCCCATTTTCCGAGCACTCCCACGCGTGCAGCGCCGTGCACGATTGCGTCACACTCGCGTACGGCGCGCGCGACAGCGTCACTATCACGAATATCAGCCTCTACATGCTCCGCATGGCTACTGCCCTCAAATGTGGGAATGCGCCGCTGCAAGCAGACAACATCGTCACCCCGCCGAACAAGATCACGCGCAATTGAGCCCATCAGCAAACTGCCAGCCCCAGTGACGAGAACTTTCATGGTCTGTTCCCTGCCAACACGTTGCTCATATATGCGCCCACCGCAGTGCGATCAATTTTTGAGTTATGCCGAATATCGACAGGCAATTTTTTTGTGCACCATACTGCTGCAATCGCTTGTGGCCACACAGCAGCTCGTACCGCTGACGCAAGTTCTTCATTTGCTGGTCCGTCTTTGTGATCTGTTGTCTCTACTACGATCACAACTTGTTGTACACCTGGTGCTCCGATGCTGACTGCTGCTGCTCGCGCAACCACAGGAAGTACCTCAACTGCAATTTCTAGTGGCACGGGTGTCACTACACCTCGAGATGTATGAATCAGATGCACCACTCGCCCTTCGATCCACAGATTTGCATGTTCATCGCAATGACCCACGTCTCCGGTGCGATGCCATATTTGCGTGTCCCCGTCAACAGTCATCGTGGGACGCGCCACGTATTGTGTGTGCCACAATGCGTCGTATCCAGCAGACATCCATGCCGACGACACCAACACTTCGCCAGTCACCCCAGTAGGTACAAGAGTTTGCGCATCAGCGATGTTGATGCCAGCGATAACTACTCGACAACCCGACACAGGTTGACCAACACACACGCCACGACCGCTGCCAATCGTGCGTAACTCTGCGAGTGACACATCAGCAACAGGTAGCGCTTCTGTCATTCCGTACGGAGTACGAACTTGTGCATTGGGACACAGTTTGGCAATACTGCCAAGCGTGTTGATCGGCACTGGTGCACCAGCCGACATCACGAGTCGCACCGCACCAAGATGCGGTAGTGGCTGTGTTGCTGTGCTGATTACGTTGGCCAGAGCCGCTGGCGATGCAAAAACCATGGTGGCACCCAACTGCTGACACACATCCTCAAGAGCCTCCGCCGTGAGTGTGCTGGGCGAGGTGACATCCATACCTGCAAGTCCAGTTGCGATACCTAACGCCGGACCATACAACGCAAAAGGCGCAAATGCTGCGACAAAACGATCATCTCGTGTGATGTTGTAGGTCTCTTGCAATGCATCTCGCTGTGCATACAACTGTCGATGCGTGTAGCGCACTCCCTTTGCTGCACCTGTTGCCCCCGAGGTGAACAGCACTGCAGCAAGATCATCTGCACTTGGTTCTGGTGCACTCACACTCGCAAGTCGTAGAACTACTGATGAGTTCTTGAGCGCCAGAAGAGAAACAGCTGACGACCTTGGGGCCCACCGCAACACTCGCGCAACATATCCAACACGCCGAGCACCAATCACATGATGCACGCGTGCAGACCGCACTGCCCTGCCGAGTTGACGCAGCCCTAAGCCGCGATCAGCAATCACTGCAACTGCTCCGATACGCCAACACGCATATACAACGGCAATGAGATCAACGCTGGGCGGCACCAACACAGCGATGCGATCACCGCGCTGCACACCGCGCTCCCCAAGTGCCTCAGCAAATGTGGCAACACGCTGAGCAAACTGGGGTCGAGTCACCACCTCGTGAGCAGCCGCATCGCAAATGGCAATTTCGTCTTCATGACGCCACGTGTCGATCTGTGACCACAAAGTACTCGCAGGTTCTGAGTTTTGAACTGCCACCCGCGGCTGAGATGCTTCGCTCGCTTCACAGATCGCTGCCTCAATAAGCGAAGAGATCGGCGCTTCTAACACTGCAAGATGTCCGGCATCTTTGATGCAATGCAACGCGACATTGCTGAATCGATGCATCAGATCATTTGCAAAATCATCATTGAACACTGGGTCACGTGTGCCCCACACCAAACGAACAGGGCACGTCAGCGCCGACAGTTTGTTGGCAACATTGGCTATATCGGCAGCAGAACAATGCGTATCTGTGAACGGAACATCAGCAACAAAGTCAGCAACTCCACGTCGCGCACGTCGAGATCGATATGGCAAAGCCAATGCACGTTTTTGTATTTTTGTCAGACCAATACCCGGCAACAACGGTGTAGCGTGCACGAAAAGCGGGCTGTATCGAGTGACAAGCGAATGAATTCCAAAAGATGCACTTAGTCGTATCAGCCATGGAGCGCGGCGTCCGTTCGGAATAGCAATACCCGTATTTGACAGCACCAATCCCGCAACACGTGTGGGGTGCGCAACTGCAAAGCCCATTGCAATTGCTCCGCCCCAATCTTGAGCCACGATCCACACCGGTGAATCAATCTCTAAAGCATCTAAAAGGTCTGCAATATCGTCAACCCGGTCCCGATACACCCGCGAAGACACCCGATCAGAAAACCCCATCGACAAATGGTCCGGTGCAATCACCCGAAAATCAGGTGACAACTCTTGCAACACGCGCGACCATACAAACGACCATGTTGGGTTGCCATGCAAACAAAGCACCACCGGCGCATCGTGTCGCGTTGCAGGCCGATCTAGTAGATGCCAACGATGAACAGCACCATCATGACTTGGCACATCAGCGGTTCGCGACCACGCCTGGTCTAGTCCGAATGCCACAAGATCAGCGACATGCGAACTCTTTGATGTCACCAGACAATCTCCAGCGCACTTGTGTTGAGACCAGAACCGATTCCCATGCACAACACACGTTGTCCTGGCTGAATTTTTTCTTGCACGCTTGCCAACGTGATGGGGATAGCAGCAGGCCCGATATTGCCGAAATGCGGAAACGTCACAGGAGCTTTTGCAGAATCTATTCCGAGTCGATCACACAACATCGTGGTGTGTACTTTGCTCACCTGATGCAAGATATACCAATCGATTCCGCTTGCCCAGTTGAAATCGATAAGCGCTGCAGCCCATGCCTCTGCGGCAAGGTCTAAACCTGCCACCAATAAACCATGTGTATCGGTGGTCATGCGCTCGAGATCTCCGATACACAACGAATTGTGTTCGGTGGCGGCACGAGCCATACCGCCGACAAGTCGATGCGCCTGAGGATGCCGATCAGTTCGCGTCATCACCATTGCTGCCGCACCAGAACCCAGCGTGAGTGATGCGAATTCAGAAAACACATCAAGAGCCGTGGACTCGGGTTGGCGAAGACGCCTGAGCGTGGCCTCTTGTGTGTGTCGACTACCTTCTCCGTCAACGATCAGGGCGTACTCAACAGAGCCAGCATCTAGCAAAGAAGCCGCAAGATGCATGGCATTGACAAACCCAAGACATGCATTTCCAATATCAAAGTTGAGGCAAGCTGACGACAGTTGCAATTTCTCATGAACAAGACACGCAACTGAGGGCTCGAGGTTTTCTTTGCACACCGACGTTGAGATCAGCACGCCCACCTGCGATGGATCAATGCCAGATTTTTCAATTGCAAGGCGTCCAGCCATTGCCGCAGCATCAGCAAACGACACATCTTCATCCCACCATCGGCGCTCTTCTATGCCTGCAAGACCTGCCAGCAGGCCAGGGCGCAGACCATTTCGGTGATACACCTCGGCCAGTTGCTCATCGATCCAGTCTGAGGTGATGACATTGGGCGCATCGACGGAGGCGACGCTCAGCACACCGGCATGCTGGTGTCGAAATACAGAATTTCCCGTCATTACCAACATCTTTCGCGTTGTAGTAGTGCTTCAGGCTACTGAGCATGCCGCCAGATTTATACACAAATCGTTGGCTCTTTCTAAGTCATACCCAGATTGGGCCACCGTGTGGTCTCTCCTATCCCAACCCCAAAACCCACATTCGAGAACGCTACTTGCCCTTGTGCGCCGGACAAATATCAATCTTTTTATAGTGACACCAGTTGCAGAGATTTGTGACATTGCAGTGAAACTCACCAGTCGCACATGAGGTCTCGATATTTTCTCGAGTTTCTACAATGACACCACGCGCAATATTGAGCTTGACAGGGGTAACCGTGAGATCGTGCTTTTCTTTTTGGGTGAGGTACAAAAGTTCGAGTCTTGAAGTGGACTCTTGATCTGATGCTTCAAGCATTAATGCATAGGCAAGAAGTTGAAAAAACTTATCGTCTTCTGATTTAAACCGTGGGTTTGGAATTTTTCCGGTTTTGTAGTCTGAGATCACGACAGAACCATCGTCAGTAAAAATGAATCGATCGATATAACCCTTCATGGCTACACCTTCGACCGTGGCAAGCACCTCATGCTCCATGCCATCAAGCTCTGTTTCGAGGGGGTCTTCAAGTGCCCACAAGTTGGACATTGATTCAAACGCCGCGCGCTTAAAGTCAAGAAGTGTTCCGGGTTTTTCTTCGAGCGCTTCGACCTTGGTTGCCCACTCATGATTGGTCCAGCGATCAGCAGCGATGGCCTTGAGGGTTTCGGGTGTGCGGTTCTGGGCATCTTCTTTGTAGAGATATTCGAGTACTTCGTGCACAAACGAACCAAGATACAAATGCCATGCCGGAGGCTCTTTGATTTTGTCGAGATACGACAACTTAAACTTCTGTGGGCAATCCCGAAACAGTCCGATCGAAGATGGGGACAAATAGTCTGGAGGCGTATACATTTGCCTAGTCTCTCATGTCCGTGTATAAGAGAAACCACCAAGGATCATCCACATGAACACACCACTCAAACTTGCAGAGCCACGCACGCTCGGATCTCTTGGAGACGTTGGGCCATTATCCATCGGTTGCTGGCGACTCACGGGTTCTGACTCCAATAACTCCTCAGTCATCTCTGCTGCCATCGATGCCGGAATGAACCTCGTCGACAATGCAGATGTCTACGGTCTTGACTGGGGAGGCACGCACTTTGGCGCATGCGAAGAAGCACTCGGTCGAGTTCTTGCCACGACACCTGGCCTTCGAGACAGAATCGTTCTCGCCACCAAGGGCGGCATCATCCCCGGCGTGCCGTACGACTCGTCTAGTGCGTATTTAGTCAGTGCATGTGAAGCGTCTTTATCTCGCATGGGTGTCGACCATGTTGATCTGTATCAAATTCATCGACCCGATCACTTCACTCATCCTCAAGAAATAGCATCAGCATTCGCATCGCTTCACTCTCGTGGTCTTGTTCGCGATTTCGGTGTCTCTAATTACACTGCCACTCAGACTTTAGCCCTCAATGGTTTTGTTGAAAATGGCTTGGTATCTGTTCAACCGCAGTTCTCCGCAATCCATCTTGATCCGATGCGCGATGGCATCTTCGACCTGTGCCAAGAGGCTGCCCTCACTCCACTTGCCTGGAGTCCACTTGCCGGCGGAGCACTTGCAACTGGAACGGGGGTTCGCAAGGAACTCGTCAAGGTTCTTGATGATCTTGCATTGCGCGAGGGCGTTACCCGTGCTGCAGTCGCTATTGCGTTTGTCCTTGCACATCCGTCTCAACCAGTTGCAATTGTCGGAACGCAAAATGCGAACCGAATTGCTGAACTCGCACTCGCCACAACTATTTCTCTCTCTCGAACAGATGTCTACAGCATCGTTCAGGCGAGCGATGCACGACCACTGCCATGACCGAAATCAGTTGGTTTGGTGCCTTATGCGATGACGATTACGAACAACTCGGTGTCGTTGATGCAAAATTACAAAGCAATTGGCACCACTGTTCTGACATTGTTCATACGGTGCACGAATCTGGCTTCGACAATATCCTCTTGCCCTCGGGCTACGACATGGGCATTGACACACTCGCTTTTGCGGCCGCTATCTCTCCGAACATCTCCAACATGAAACTTCTTACCGCCGTCAGATGTGGAGAAGTTTGGGTCCCCCAACTTGCACGCCAGCTCGCGACAATTAATCAGATTCTGAACGGTCGATTATCAATCAACATCATTTCTTCAGAGATGCCCGGTGAATCGCTCGACGGTCCGCAGAGATATGCACGAACAATCGAAACTATGACTGCACTTCGCACACTCATGAGCGGAAAACGCCTCGACATGGATGGTCAATTTCTCTCATTGCATCTGGACCCGCCACGTATCTGTCGCGACTCCCCTGCGTTTCCTGGATTTTATTTTGGTGGTCTCAGCCCCGAAGCGCGTGATGCTGCAGCAGCAGGAGCTGACGTGTATCTCATGTGGCCAGACACCGAAGATGCCCTCGCTGACATCATGACTGACATCAAGGCTCGGGCAACTGCGTATGGTCGCTCTGTAAAATTTGGATACCGCGTTCATATCGTTGTCCGCGACACCGAAGATGAGGCACGAGATGCCGCTGCTCATCTCATTTCTGAAGTTGACACGGCAACAGGTGACGCGATTCGGTCTCGATCACTCGACAGCAACAGCGTTGGGGTGCGACGACAGGCTGAGCTTCGTGAAACAGCGGGTTCTGACGGCTGCGTCGAGCCTTACTTGTGGACCGGCATTGGCAAGGCACGAAGTGGATGTGGTGCGGCCATAGTCGGCACGCCTTCTCAAGTTGTCGAGAAAATTCAGCGATACGAATCAATGGGAATTGATGCTTTTATTTTCTCTGGGTATCCACACAAGGAAGAAGCCCAGCGCTTTGCCGACTTAGTCCTGCCACACCTCAATCA
>JAEMRC010000090.1:2080-7668 GCA_016463545.1 Ilumatobacteraceae bacterium | reverse complement strand
ATTAAACGTTGAAGCGCAGCAGGGTCTTGTGCGCCGCAGAGTTCGCGAGCGCTATGCATCGATAGTTGTGGGACTCCAACATCAACTGTTTCTACACCGAGTCGAGTGGCAGCGATTGGGCCAATAGTTGAGCCGCATGGCAGATTATTGCGCGATACAAAGACCTGAACCGCAATGTCTGCTTGTTGAGCAATTGTTTGAACGAGAGCATGTCCACGCGATGAAGTGGCGTACCGCTGGTTGGAATTTAATTTAATGGCAGGGCCATGGTTGACAAGAGGTGCATGTTGTAGGTCATGGCGTTCTGGATAGTTTGGATGCACTGCATGGGCATTGTCGGCCGATATACACAGTGAGTTTGCTAAACGATCAAAGTGTTGTGTGCGAGATGCCCCTTGGCCCACGGATAATGCTTCAAGCAAATGTTCGAGAACGGGTCCGGCAGCGCCAACAGCGCTGTGAGATCCCACTTCTTCATGATCAAAAAGAGACACAACGACTGTCTTGTTCTTTTGCTGCGAAGTTTGCAGCAACGCGTTAGTTGCGGCCCAGCACGATACTTGGTCATCAAGTCTGCCGCTTGCGATTAGTGAGTGGTCTGCGCCAAGATACGCGGCTTTGGTGATATCAAAAAGTTGAGCATCGAATGCAGCAATCTCATTCGGCTGACAATGCACTTTCGTAGCCAGCCAATCTAAGAAAGATGACTTTTGAGATGTACCCCACACGGGCACAAGATGATGTTGGCGATCAAGCGAAAGCCCCTTGTCGTTCACATCACGATCCAGATGTATTGCAAGTTGAGGAATGCGTGCAATTGCACTGTTATCACTGAAAAGAAGAGAACGGCCATCGGTGAGCATCACTCGACCAGCAACGCCGAGATCACGATCTAACCACGAGTTAAGTAGCACGCCACCATAGATTTCGACGGATAGCTGGTGCCATCCGTGTCGTGCGATGTCGGGGCGGGGATTGATACGTAAATTGGGGGAGTCCGTGTGTGCACCAATAATAAGAAATTCTTGAGAGTCCTGCGTTGACTGGCGCCAAGCATGTATCGAACCATCACGCAGGAGATATCCATTGACGGGCAGATCTGCGCCAAGTTGTGTAGCGCGCTCAAAACCATTCTCTTCAAGAACACGTGCCGCCATGTCTGCGACATGATGAGGAGTCGGGCACGAATCAAGCCAAGTAAAAAGTTCTGTCTGGTCAGGCATCGAATAATCCCATTACGAGACCAGTGCCACGCAAGTGACTTGTTTCATTAACGCTCACCACACTTCGATGGCCTCGTTGTGATGCGGCTATTCGATGTATCGAGGTGTAGTTAGGATAGAAAAATTGTCCGTTTGGTAGACCCAAAACATGCGCGAGGTAAGAATTGATGACACCGCCGTGGCAGACAACCGCAACTCTGTCACCTGAATGAGAATCAATGATTTTCTCAATACTTTCTATGACTCGTGCTGAAAACTCCTCCATTGATTCGTCCGAGTTCCATTCACCTGCAACCATTGCTTGCCATCGAGGATCATTTGACGCCTTGAGTTCTTCGATTGGAATGTACTCATTGGAATTTTGATCCCATTCGGCGATGCCTTGCACCACCGTAGGTGTCAGGTTCATAGCCTGGGCAAGTGGCGCACATGTCTGCATAGCCCTCTTCATTGGGCTGGTATATAAAGCGTTTATGTTTTCTGTCCGTAGATAATCGCTGGCATACCGAGCCTGTTGATGACCTATGTCAGATAACTCCGGATCGGCAGGTCCGATCGTGGCTTCGCGACGTAGAGGTAGTGCATGACGAACGAGGATAATTTCCATCTATCTAGATAATCAGATTTGCCGTGTCAGGGCACCATTGTCGAGGACGACTATTTTTTTATGGCGATTGGAACGGTGAAATCACGCCCAAGAAAAGAACAACTAGTTGTCGACCCTGGTAGAGGTGTGCCTTTGGCAAGTTCAGTCGCCACGCGATCTGCGCATGCAGAGATATCCGTGCGTTGGGTATATGCCCCTGCCCCCAACGCGACTAAGAGGATGAGCAAAATGGCCTTGGTCACGATCGATGACACGACCTTCAAGACGACAAGACACAGCAGTCCACATAGCGCTACGACAACAAGTGAAGCGTTTTTTATGGTATCCGTGTCAATAGTGATAGCTAAATTTCGCATAAAGACACTTTAGGCTGTCGCCAGCACCTAGCGTTGTCATAGTGCCGATTCAACAGTTCTCAGTAGCGATTCTCATCGGAGGAGATAGTTCCCGAATGGGAACCAATAAGGCAATGTTTGAAGTTGATGGTGTGGCCATGGCGCAACGTGTTGCGCTAGCAGCAATTGAATCTGGGGCATCTGAGGTTCTGTTGATTGGAGGCACTCAAGCATCCGCCAAGACACTGTCAGGAAAATGGCTCAAGGATGGATGGCCAGGTGAAGGACCACTTGGCGCAATAATCACCGCGCTGAAAAGCGCCAAGAATGATGCGGTTGTTGTTTTGTCGTGTGATATGCCGTTCTTGACGGCTGGAGTTATTCATAGCCTCGTTGCCGGGCTCAGTGATGCCCAAGCAGCAGTCGGGCGCACTGATCGATTGAATTGGCTCTGTGCGGCATGGTCTCAAGAGGCGTGTCTCGCGACGATGCAGGGCGTTTGGAAACGAAACGAAAGGGCAGTACATCGTGCCGCGGCATTGCTCGACGTCATTGAAGTTCCGGTTCCGGCCAATGCTGTTCGTAATATTAATTGTTTGGCAGATCTCGATTCAATAGACACAAGTACGGAGTAATTATGACGATTCACGAAATAACCATTGAAGAGTTTGCAGAGTCGCGCGGAGATACAATCGTTATTGATGTACGCGAAATCAGCGAATACGAGGACGGACATATTCCTGGAGCGATAAACATCCCGCTAAGTACCGTGCCTGACAATATTGCGATTTTCTCTCAACATGACACTGTGTTTTTAGTGTGTCAAGTAGGGGGGCGAAGCATGCGAGCCTGTGAATACATTGCATCACAACCAGCGTGTAGCCATGTAGAACTTTTTAATCTCACGGGCGGAACCGGAGCATGGGTCATTGATGGACAAGAGGTCGTAACTGGTGACCAGCCCAACTGATCGCGTCGCTCAAGCGCTCTGGATAGACACCACAAAAGACCTCGAGAAGTTTCTTGATCGGGCGTGTGCGGCGTCTGAGTATTTTATGGACACAGAGTTCCATCGTGAGAAAACGTATTTTCCACAACTTGCGCTAGTGCAAATCGGCATTAACGATGAAATCGCTCTCATTGACCCATCATGTCTTACGTCAGGCAACCTCGCACGTCTTTTTGAGGGTCATGGCCTGTGTGTTGCTCATGCTGCGCAGCAAGACTTAGATGTTCTCTCCCAATCGATTGGCAGTATTCCGAGTCGATTATTCGATACTCAATTGGCTGCAGGATTTCTTGGTTTTTCTACGCCATCTCTTGTGTCTCTGTTGTCAACTTTTCTTAAAGTCTCGGTTCCTAAAGGAGATCGTCTGACAGATTGGCTACGTCGGCCACTCACGCCAGGACAACTTTCTTATGCTGCTGGTGATGTTGCATATTTGCCTGAACTACGGCAATTGATTGTCACTGATCTCGAAAAAAGAAGTCGTCTAGCGTGGGCTCTCGAGGCATGTGAAGAGTTGAGAGTTCGTCCGACTGGTCCGATTGCCCCAGACAATGCCTGGATGCGTGTCAAAGACGTTCGAACACTTAAAGGTAAATCCCGCTGGGTTGCTCGGTCTGTCGCGCGGTGGCGCGAAACGCGTGCTGCAGAATTAGATATTCCCGTTCGCCATGTGCTTTCTGACATGGTGATTTTAGGAATCGCCGCAAAGGTGCCACGTACCGAGTCGGATCTGGGCCAGACACGTGGCATTGACCGCCGTCAAGCATCAGGAGCAACTGGCGCGAACATCTTGGCTGCAGTTGCGACAGGTGTGCAGGACAGCGAACAGGGTGATTTGCATTTCCCGACTCCCGACGGAGACGACTTAGACCGATCGTTGCGCCCTGCGGTGACCTTGGTCTCGGCGTGGATCACAGAGCTTGCTCGTCAGCAGGACCTTGATGCCGTACTGCTAGGAACTCGTCAAGATATTGTCGATCTACTTCGACATGCACCAAACCCTCGCTTAGCTACTGGCTGGAGAGCAGACATTGTTGGTCGCGATGTTCAGGACTTGCTCGAGGGGCGTGTAGGCCTGACATTTCGATCAGTAGAGGCGGGCGGAGGGCTTGAACTTCAGCCAATCAATGGTTCTCATCGCGCCCGGTAATCCGCCATTTTGCCCTAAGAAAACGCTAACCTTGGACCTGTTGTACAAAGGCACATACGTGCCCACAGTGTTCGGAGTTCGACCGTGAAAAAGGGTCGCCATCGTCGGTTTGAAGAAGCCCGCAAATTGAAGCAAGCAGGTCCTAGCGCCGCCGACCTTGGGTTGGGGTCGCTAGATCGTCCTACCTCGCGCACTCAAGACGATGAATACGCCGAAATCGCAGAGCGCTATGGGGTTCGCTTTGATGATGAAGACGAAGTAACCGAAGACGCCGAATAACCACAATGGAGCTTTGCTCCTCGAAAGACCCCCCGATGACCCCTATTAGAAATGTTGCCCTCGTTGCCCATGTTGATCATGGCAAGACCACGCTTGTCGATACCTTGTTGCGCTCGACGGGAACCTTTGCAGCACACACACAACTTATTGATCGCGTGATGGACTCTGATGACCAAGAGCGCGAACGCGGAATCACGATTTTGGCGAAAGCTGCTTCTATTCACTGGAAAGGAACCAAGATCAACTTGGTCGACACTCCGGGACACGCAGACTTCGGTGGCGAGGTAGAGCGTGCTCTGGCATTAGTTGACGGTGTTGTATTGCTCGTTGACGCAGCCGAAGGTCCGTTACCTCAAACTCGCTACGTTTTGTCAAAGGCCTTGCACATCGGACTTCCGATCATCTTGGTACTCAATAAAGTAGATCGTCAAGACGCCCGTGCAGAAGAAGTTCTCGTTGAAGTCGAGCAACTCTTCTTGGATCTCGCAACACATGACGACCACTTGTCGTTTCCGGTAATTTCAGCGGTGGCACGTGAAGGGCGCAGCATGCTCGGTGTCGGAATGCCAGCGCCAGATGCAGATCTATCAACACTTCTTGATGCGATTATCGAAACCGTCCCCGAGCCAAAGGCCGATTCAAGTTTGCAAACACGAGCACTCGTCACCAACCTTGATGCGTCTGAGTACGTCGGACGTCTGGCCATTGGTCGGGTCCATGCTGGCAAACTTAAAAAAGGCGAAATGGTTGCACTGTGGGGCAAAGACTCAAGTGCAGATAAGCCACCGCTTCGGCGTCGCATTGCTCAACTCATGGTCTTTGAAGGTATCGACCGCAAAGAAGTTGACGAAGTCGTTGCTGGTGATTTATTTGTCCTTGCTGGTATTCCTGAGGTAGAAGTTGGCGACACTGTCTCAGCGCTGGATGTTACAGAACCGTTGGGACGACTAGAAGTTGATGAACCAGTGCTGCGAATGAGTTTTGG
>JAEMRC010000090.1:0-2070 GCA_016463545.1 Ilumatobacteraceae bacterium | reverse complement strand
GTGTAAACACATCTCCGTACGCTGGTCGTGAAGGTAAATATTTGACCAGTCGACATTTGCGCGAACGTCTGCAGCGAGAAATTCTTGGAAACGTGTCAATCAAAATCGCCGATACCGAATCAGCCGATGTGATGTCTGTCGCTGGTCGAGGTGAATTACAACTTGCAGTGTTGATTGAGAACATGCGCAGAGAAGGTTTCGAGCTGCAAGTCAGTCGGCCCGAGGTAGTCACGAAAGAAATCAGTGGCAAGCGACATGAACCGCTCGAAGAAGGCACGGTCGATGTGCCAGATGAACATGTGGGCACTGTTACGCAAGCCCTTGCGCCCCGTAAAGGCAAAGTGACAGATCTGCGTCCCGGAGACACAGGGCGAAGCATTGTTTCTTTTGAGGCAACATCACGCGGCCTTATCGGCTTTCGACTCATGCTCATGGCTGCGACTCGCGGAACTGCGCTATTGCATCAGCGGCGCGCAGGCTGGACACCTTGGGCAGGGGATCTTCCTCATCGAGCAGGCGGAGCAATGATTTCAGATCGCCAAGGCGCAACGACTGCATATGCCCTTGACAACTTGCAACAACGCGGAGCTCTATTTTTACATCCCGGTATCGATGTTTATGAAGGAATGGTCATCGGCGAAGGTGCACGCGGTGAAGAAATGGTCGTCAACGCAGTACGCGCTAAAGAAAAAAACAACATCAGAACCCACAGTCATGATGATGGTGTGAAACTCGCTGCGCCAATTATTCACACTCTTGAAACAGCCATTGAATGGATCGCCGATGATGAGTTGGTCGAAGTAACTCCTAGCAAGATTCGAATTCGTAAGCGACATCTCAGCATTGAAGAGCGGCGACGCGCTTTCAAAAAGTAACTGTTTACTCGTTACGAAATTTGCTACTTTTTGCGTATCGCAGGATGCGGTAGCGGCACTCCATACGGAGCGGACAATTGCTCTGAGATCAATTTGTAGACTTTTTTGCCGACGAGTTCAGTGATCTCATCACGCAGTGTGATGTATGCCTGATCTTTGCCGACGTATGCGTCGGCGGACTCAGTACACCACCAATGAAAATCTGCGCCACCCTCGCCCCAGTCACGACGTTTCCATTCGCGAAGCACAGAAAGTATGTGTCCATCTTCTTCGACGTGTTCTTCAAGTCGCACCGGCACTTGCCAACATACATCTGGTTTCCAGTCCATAGGACGTTCGCCTGCTTCTAGGGCTCCGATGTGTAGCGCACATCCTGTTCCGCCCTCGAAACCGGGTTTGTTAAGAAAGATGCAACCACCATCAACAACACGAGTTTTTGTAGAACCATCTTTTGCAGTGACGCTCCAACCTTTGGCCTTGGCCTTGTCTTTGTTCTGCCAGTTCTTCTTTGTGAGGCGTTTACTTGACTTTACGACAGTGGCTAAGTCTTTTTTGCCTTCGAAGTGGGCGCCGTACGAACAACAACCTTGCTGTAGATCTGTTGCGTCGTCGTCTAAGACACCCTTGCAACCTTCGCCGTAAATACACTTGTAGTTGGATCGGAAGTACGTGGCATCAATCATCCAGGTCCGATGTTCGTCGGGGTCCTCGAAACTGATCCATTCATGGAGTTCATCAGGTATAGGCACGAGATGAAACACTAGCGTTGGAACGGGTTGTTACGTGGTATTGCCTTGAGAACGCTGAAGAAGAAAAGAGAGAGGGAAGGGGAGAGACCTACATGAACAACGAGGAACTAATACACGAACTCGAGTCGATCTCACAAATATTATCCGAACGGGCGATCTCAATCTTGCGGGAGGCGCTTCATGGGGAAGACCCATCCCGACCCGCTCAAGAGAAGAAGATTACGCAGGCTCGCAGGGCCATTGAAAAAGCCATCCACCTCTTACGTTCTACAGAATTTGAGGATTAAAACGTATTGAGCAGGTTGATCATCTTACGTAGTTGCCCGAATTCACGACCACCAAAGGTCAACGCAATGCGCGGAAGAAGCAAGAAGTCATCATCACTTACCTCGGCTTTAAGAGCTTTGGTGGAGTGGATGGTGCCACTTGTGCACAAGTGAGAGAAC
>JAEMRC010000089.1 GCA_016463545.1 Ilumatobacteraceae bacterium | reverse complement strand
AGCCTGGAGAATCTATCCAGGGTGTCGCAGGTTGTCCCGGTCACTACATCGGTCGCGCTCGCGTTATTTTGGACGCTGCCGAGCCTGGCGATTTGCAACCAGGAGACGTCATGATCGCCCCCAATACTGATCCTGCATGGACTCCATTGTTTATGTCGTGCGGCGCGGTGGTAGTGAACGTCGGTGGACAAATCAGTCATGCAATTATCGTGAGTCGTGAACTTGGTCTTCCGTGTGTTGTGTCAGCGACAGATGCAACTGTGCGTATTCCAGACGGTGCATTGGTTGAAGTAAACGGAGACAACGGAATCGTCACAATATTGGAGTTGCCAGCATGAAAAAGCCATTTCGTTTTGGAGTACAAGGATACGCCCCCGCATCAGCAGGTGAATGGCGAGCACTTGCACGCAAAGCAGAATCACTTGGCTTTTCTTCGTTTCACTTAGCAGATCATGTGATCGGACCTGGTCCCGCACTTGCTGCCACTGGTCATCCTGTACAGACAGTTGCAGCGATTCCAGCAATGGCAGTTGCTGCTGAAGCAACGACAACGATAAAAATTGGCTGCCGTGTGTTGTGCGTGGACTATCGCAATCCGGTCATGCTTGCAAAAGAACTTGCCACGCTTGATTTCTTTTCAGAAGGACGACTAGAAATCGGTTTGGGTGCTGGCTGGCTGCAAAATGAGTACGACGCAATGGGGATCACCTTTGATCGCGCTGGCGTTCGACTGGATCGACTTGAAGAAGTCATTGCATTGATTCGTGCCTCGAGTGCAGACGGAGAACTCAACATGGCAGGCAAACACGTGCATGCAGTTGGATTTGAAGCCGTTCCAAAGCCGATTCAACGACCAATGCCCCCCATCATGATTGGTGGAGGTGCGCAACGTATCTTGGGAATTGCTGGCCGCGAAGCAGATATCGTGAGTCTGAACTTTAATAATTCATCCGGAAAACTTGGTCCAGAGGGCATTGGTTCTGCCACTGCGGAGTTGACGGACCAAAAGATCCAATGGATCAAAGACGGTGCAGGGTCGCGTTTTGACGATATCGAAATAGAGATTGCTGCATATTTCACGGTTGTCACCCCCGACGGCGAAGCCACTCGTGCAAAAATGGCACCGATGTTTGGTTTGACGCCAGAAGTATTTGCCGAACATCCCAACGCGCTCATTGGTTCGGTTGACGAAATATGTGATCGCATTGTTGAGCGACGCGAGCGCTACGGAATCAGTTATGTCACATTTGGGTCATCGGTTATGGAAGCCGCCGCCCCGATTGTTGAGAAACTTTCAGGAAAATAAATTAAAAAATTACACGGATGGAGAAAATATGAAAACTGACCTCGCAACATTTAACCCGTTCGACGCGCAAACACTGCAGTGCCCATTTCCGCATTATGCCCAGATGCGCGAAGAAGCTCCAGTCTTGCTAGTCGAAGGCATCGGAGTACATCTCGTCACACGTCACGATCTAGTGATGGAAGTTCTGCGTGACCCTCAGACATATTCATCACTGTTTGGAGGAGCCGGTATGCCTCTTAATGCCGAGGCCCGCGAACGCTTGAGCGCCGTCGTCAAAGATGGATACCCCCGTGTTCCTACTATGTTGACCGCTGACCAACCAGACCACACTCGCTATCGCCGTCTTGTATCAAAGGCGTTCCACCCCAAGGTCATTGCAGAACTTGAACCCTTTGTTCGTCAATTGACAGTGCGATTGATTGATTCTTGGATTGCAAACGGACACATTGAGTTCGTCAAGGAGTTTGGTGTGCCTTTGCCAGTCGAAGTGATTGCCCACGCACTGAATGTGCCACAAAGCAGATTGGCAGACTTCAAGCGTTGGTCTGACGACTCCATTGCGGGTATCGGAACAAATATTTCGCTTGACGAGCGTGTACGTGCTGAGGGCGGAGTCAATGAGTTCCAGCATTATTTTGCAGAGCAGATTAACTTACGGCGCACCGATCCTCGAGATGACATCTTGACAAACTTGCTCAACGCAAGCATTGAAGACGATGATCCAGAAGTCACTGACAAGCGTCCACTTGATATGCCAGAGATGCTGAGCATTGTGGCGCAGTTGTTGGTTGCTGGCAACGAGACAACGACAAAGATGTTGACCGAGATGATGCGATTGCTGGCAGAGAATCCAGAACAATGGCAAATGATCAAGGACGATCCATCTCGTATTGACCGCGTTGTTGACGAGACACTTCGTTTGTCTACTCCAACACAAGGGATGTGGAGAGTGCTCACTAAAGACACAGAACTTGGTGGAACCAAATTGACAAAGGGATCTCGCATTGTGATCGTTTTCTCGTCGGCTAATCGTGATGAGCGTTTGTTTGATAACCCTGATGCTTTTGATCCCGACAGAGAAAACCTTCGGGAGAACTTGGCATTCGGCAAGGGGATTCACTTCTGTCTAGGTGCGAACTTGTCGCGCCTTGAGGGCAGAGTTGCACTCGAAGAACTTTCAAAGCGAATCGAAAGTTTCACATTGTCATCTACGAACAAGTATGAGTATTTCCCGAGTTTTATGTTGCGCGGGCTCACCAGCCTTGATGTTGATTTCGTTGCGGCAGACACAAAGTAATGGGCTCTCAACTCGCAGGCAAAATTGCCGTTGTCACTGGATCAAGTCGCGGAATCGGACGCGGTACAGCGATAGCACTGGGCGAAATGGGTGCGACTGTCTACATCACAGGTCGTACAACGGGCAGTGATCCGCTTTCAATCGACACAACTGCGGCAATGGTCAATGATGCTGGTGGTCATGGAATTGCGGTTCAGGTTGATCATGGAAATGACTCTGAAATAGCAGCACTGTTTGCTCAAGTGCAAGCAGAGTCAGGCAAACTAAATATTCTTGTCAACAACGTGTACAAAATTCCTGACCCGCCTGCTTGGGGTGGCGGATTCTGGGATCATCCAATCAGCATTTGGGATGATCAAGTCGGAATCGGATTACGTGCCCACTACGTGGCGTCATGGCATGCCGCCCCTTTGTTGTTTGCGGCTGGTTCTGGCGGATCAATTATTAACGTTTCATCACCTGGTGGTACTTCGTATCACTTCAGTTCGTCATATGGTGCCGGTAAGGCTGGTCTCAACCGACTGAGTGCTGACATGGCTATCGAACTCAAACCAAAGGAGATTGCCTGCTGCTCGGTGTACCCAGGATCTGTGGCAACAGAGTTCATTCAAAAATGGGCTGGCGAACGTGGAACAGATCTATCAACGTCTCAGACCACCATCGGCGTGGGGCGCGCAATTGCTGCGCTCGTCATTGCTCCGAACTTGATGGAACGCTCAGGTTCAATTCAGTGGGTCGAAGACATCTCAGAAGAGTTTGATGTGCGCGACGAAAACGGAAATCGGGCAGTGAAATACGCTGGTCGCTAAAGATCTAGTTCAACAGGATTATTCATCCCACGAGCGATGCCACAACAAGGGGTTACTCGTTGATATTGCTGGAGTTCCGGTTGCGGCTCCACCTAGCCATAGCGCAAGATCTAATTCGCGTGCAGGATGATCGGTGACACCGATATTGGTTCCGTCTGCAAAATAAATAATGGTCATCACCGATCGCATGATGTCAGTGTTGTTGGCTGGAGCCGAATGCAGTGTCCAGCCTCGATGGAAAGTGGCGTCCCCAGGCGCGAATGGTCCGTGAGTGGACAATGAGAACCCGCGCTCTTTAACGACCGTTTCAAAATGCGCATGTGACTCATCACCGATTACTTTTTCACCAAGGTTTCCGTGTTGCCAACTTTGATCAGCAAACGTCATACCACCGATATTGCTTGGTACATCAACAAGGGGCATCCACATCGTGATTGTCTTTGTGGTGTCGAGCGGCCAATACACCTGATCTTGATGCCATGGCGTAAAACCGCCACCAGGCTCTTTATATAGCGCTTGGTCGTGATATAGCCGAACGCCATCACACTCGAGTAGTTCGGCGGCAACGCGCGCAAACCGTCGGGCATGCACGAATGCGGCAACGCTTGGATCGTATTGGCAAATGTTTGCCGACTGGATGAATGCTTTGCCATATGTATCTCGCTCATCGAGCGGACGATTATCCCAACGACATGCCATCGTGGCATCATCAATGGCGCTTTTGTAGGCAGCAATTTCTTGACGAGAAGCCAACTCTCGAACAACGGCGTGTCCGTCTTGCTGAAAGCGAGAGACGGTGTCTTGTGAAACAGAGAAGTACGTGTTGAGTGGGTGAGTGTCAGCAGGGGATTTCATACACGTGTGCCGTTGCGCAATACCCACGGAAATCGAGCATCGTCGGTGAGTGGCGTTCCGAGCTTGTCGTGAGGTCCGTCAAAACGAATAGCATCTGGTCCGACATATTGCAAGATGTAGGCCTTGCGCATGTGGTCTGACACATTTGGGCCAGTGAGATGCGGTGTAAGACTTGAGAACACGACTGCACCACCGGCAGCAATAGGTGCAGCAATAGGTGTTACGGGTGGGTCTTCAAATATCTCCCAGCCCAACGGCTCGACATATGTGTGCAACAGTGTTCCGCTTTTGTGGAGTCCTGGTGCTGCCCAGACGCAGCCTGCCTCGATGGGTACGTCATTCAGGGCGATCCAAATCGTGAGGTAGTGCTCCGGCAAGACAAATGTATAGCCGTTGTCTTGATGCCACGGAAACCGACGCGGCTTTTCGTTTGCTTTGTATACGGCTTGGTCGTGATACAAACGTGCGTCAGGGCCAATGAGATCATGCACAAGTCCAGTGATTGGCGATGATGACACAAACTTCAACAGCGCATCTGACTTGAGGGCGATATTTGGAGCGAAAGTGATGGCTCCTTTTTCAGCGATAAACATTCTGCTGTCGGGTAATTTTTCAAGGAAAGAGTCGGCCTCCTCACAAAAAATATCAGTCTCGGCGGTGACTTCAGCAAGAGTCGTGGGATCGACAAGGTTTTCCACAACAAAATATCCATCCGTATTGAATTGATTCCATTGCTCGTCCGTGAGCGTTGTGCGTGGGTGGGTGGGAACTGCAGTGTCCCAATCAAAGCCAGAAGACATCGGGTGTGGCGCGATCACGAAGAAATTGTACCAAAGTCAGAACGTCCGTGGGCTGTCGTTGATCAGGGCACTACGGGGCATGGTTGCTCCAATAGGAATGAGTGCCGCTACAAATTTTTTCGGGAAGACGTATGGTGGCGATGGGGCCATCGCTGACTCGTTGCGCGTCAAAGACGACGCAATCGCTCGCATCGGACACGGTATCTGTGGTGAATGAGATGAGATAGCCGTCATCTTCTGACTGTGAATTGGTGCGTGGTGCAAAGACGGTTTCGCTGCAATAGACACCTTGAGCAAATCGGTACGACTCTTCAGTACCAGTCTGAACCGAATGCTTGATGACTCCCTCAAACAAAAACCAGCCATTGACTGGAACAGCACTGTAGGTGTAGTCATATTTACGGCCGGCGTATGCACTGTTGATCATGCCAAACTCAGTAATGGTGTCTGAGATAGGGCCTTCTGTCACCGTGCCCGTGCGTCGATTAAGGCGCCATCTGTAGGGGCGTGATTGCAATGCATAGAGGTCAAGAAAACGAAACAATCGCGTGTTGAGGTCAGCATCCGGCGGCATTGTTGGAGATGGATCATATTCGAAATAGCCATCTAAGATTATTTCATCGCCATCTTCGTACGCATTAATCCAGTGCAATACATATGTTGCTTCGCATTCAAACCACTGAACATCGCTGCTTTTTCCGTGGCGAGGGACAACGCCAATGCGTGTCGGCATATCTTTATGAAATTGCGTGGCGTACACATCTCGTTTGAGTAATTCTTCATCCCAAAACATGGGGCAATCATTGAGAATAGAAAAGTTTGTCGTAAATGCCATGTCATGTGGCAGGCGTGGTCCGGGTAATGGAATATCGATATAGGTGACGAGTTCGCCTGCGCAGGAGAGGACTCCGTAATGCATATATGGGTAGGTCGTTGAATAGTTAAAAAACAACAGTTCACCGGTGTTCTCATCAACCTTGGTATGGGCAGATACACCTTCCTTTGGGAACACGCCGTTCCATAATGCTGGACCCATGTTGTCAAGCGTGTGTGGGTTTAGTTGATACAGGTCGCCGCATTGATAAAAACTTGTGAGCGCGATTCCGTTGTGCACAACGACGTCTGTGCTTGATGCATCTTTCATGCGGGTGCGCGCACCCCAACCATCCTGACGGATTGACTTCTTTGGCGATTCAGCAAGACCAGACCAGAGCGCACCGCCATGCTCGAGTTCTGCTGCGAGTCCTTGCGTCTGAATCATTCGGTTGCGATACGCCGCTGATCCATCTTGAAAAGTGATTGCATGCAGCATGCCGTCACCATCAAATGGGTGGTACCGAGCAAGTGCGGGCACCAGGGGATTTTCTGTGTTTCGCAAATACACCCCATTGAGATCGTGCGGGATTTCGCCCTGCACCTGCATCTCGGTAGCGTTCCATTCGCGAGTCTGAGGAGCCCATGCCCCGATGCGATACGGGTGGTCGTCATCGGCTGGCAAGAGTGATGGCCAAGTATTGATCAAAATATTTGTCATGAGTCCTCCTTGAGTTTAACCCTAGGTCGTTATAGTCGGTTGACGAGCAGGGGAGGTTCGATGACGCACAATTTGCCACACAATCCCAAGAAGGCTTCACCAGTTTTTCGGCGTGAATCGGACTGTGAAACAGAACAGTGGGCTGACTCGATCAAGGGCTCCGTGAAATGGTGGACACTGTTTAGCGCAGATCGCACGCCGACGACTGACCTAACAGTAGGGATCGCTGAAATACCTGTTGGTGCGCCTGCGCCGGTGCGTGGTCATTGGCACTCTCTTGCAGAGGTGTATTACATCTTGAGCGGCAGCGGATATGTCTGGATTGCAGGCGACACGACATCAGTCGTGGCGGGCGATGCAGTTTTTATCCCAGGAGACATCGAACATTTTGCTGTGAATACAGGCGCTGAGCCACTGCGCTTACTATATTTTTTTCCGACGGATTCGTTTACTGATGTTGAGTATGAGTTTCCGACACAGTGACAGTTCTTATGAATGCTTGAGATGAAACGATTTAAGTTTGATGTATGGCCCGAATCCAAGTTCTGACAATGCAATTCCAGAACCAGTGTCTTTGACTCCAGTCCAAACCAACGATGGGTCTAGGTAGTCACATCTATTCATAAAACACGTGCCTGTCTCAATGAGATGACCAAGTGCAGCAGCACGTTCGATATTTTGTGTCCAAAGACAAGCAGTGAGGCCGTAGGGAGAGTCGTTCATCAAAGCGACTGCTTCTTGGTCTCCGGAGACTTTCATAATGCCAATGACGGGACCAAATGATTCATCTCGCATGACACTCATTGAGTGATCGACGTTTAATAAAACAGTCGGCCCAAGATATGGAGAATCGATTCGTGAGGCGGCAAATTCATGCTCACTGACAACAGCGCGTGCACCTTGAGCAGTCGCTGCAGAAATCTGATCACGCACGAACTGTGCACTCTTTGTGTTGACCATTGGGCCGAGCGTGGTCTGGGCATCTAAAGGATTGCCAAGCACATATTGACGCGTGAGATTAATAAAGCCATCAACAAAGTCGTCGTAGACATCAGCATGGACATAGATTCGTTCGATACCACAACATGATTGGCCACTATTGA
>JAEMRC010000167.1 GCA_016463545.1 Ilumatobacteraceae bacterium | reverse complement strand
GGCATCACCAGTATCGAGAGAAAAAAGTAAATATTTCCCCCGCCGACGCGCATCGACAATGGTGGTGTCGGTCAAACCATGAATGACCGCATCTCGGCCAACGCGGCGTACTGATCGCTCCCGACCAACTTCGACGCAAGAGATATGCCGACCAACAGCCAAGGCTTCAATCCCCCGTCGTACCGTTTCGACCTCTGGGAGTTCGGGCATTGCTATGCCTCCGGCTGAGCCGTCAGATCCACAAATGCATGTCGCGCTGCTTCTTGCTCTGCGCTTTTTTTATTCTTTCCGGTTCCGGCACCTGCCGCAGCACCGTTGATTAACACAACTGATGTAAAAACTTTGTCGTGGTCAGGACCAACGCCAGATGTTTGATAGACCGGCGCACCGAGAGATCGACGAGCTGTTATTTCTTGCAAACGTGTTTTATGGTCGAACGCATCAAGATTGGGAATGACCTCTTCGATGCGTTCGAGCAAATGTCTGCGCACGAAAAGTGATGCGGCCTCTGCGCCTGCATCGAGATACACCGCTCCGATAACCGCCTCAAAACAATCCGATAAAATAGAAGTTTTATTTCGACCACCGGCGCTGTCTTCGCCTCTGCCGAGCAAGAGATAGGCACCCAGATCGAGTGAGCGTGCAACATCTGCAAGTGCGAGGGCATTGACCACCGCTTGGCGCAGGTCCGACAACTTGCCTTCTGCGCTGTCATCAAGGCGATGGTATGCAATATCAGCAATCGCCCACCCAAGCACCGCGTCTCCCAGAAACTCAAGTCGCTCGTTTGAGATTGTCTCTTGGGTTTCTGCCAACCACGAGCGATGCACGAGGGCAGTACGCAGCAATGAGATGTCTGAAAACGCATGTCCAATAGATGCACTCAATGCGAGCATTGCATCATCGTGGACTTCGTCAGGTTTCATGCGCTCGACCAGAACTACTTACGTAAAGCGGCGTACACATAATCAATGGTGTCGCCAACTGTTTTGAGTTCGGCGAGGTCATCATCATCAACAGTGAAGTCACCTGTCATCTCACTAAAAATACGCTCGATTTCGTAGGAAAATTCGACAAGGTGCAATGAGTCAGCGTTGAGGTCTTCTTTGAAGAGTTGTGTCTCTGAAATTGAATTTGCATCAACCTCAAGAACCGTTGCAAGGCATGCAGTTACTGTTGCAGAAATGGTTGCCCTGTCGGGCAGTGTTGTAGACATGGTGTCCCCCTTTAGTTATCTAGCGTAGTCGCAGCAATAGCCACGCGAATCTCTTCGACCATTGCGACTTCAACCATCTCTTGGGCGCATTTGATTCCGTTAAGAATGGCTCGAGCACTGCTTGAACCATGAGAAATGATGCACACACCATTGACTCCGAGCAAAATAGCGCCGCCATAAGTGTCGGGATCGAATACCTCGTACATAGGCAATAATGCAGGCATTAATGCATCGGCATGAGCCTGGTTTTCGGGAGTTGATGCAAATGCGTTGAACAACGATTTCACAACTGTCTTGATTGTTCCTTCAATCGTTTTAAGAGCAACGTTTCCGGTGAATCCGTCTGTCACCACAACATCAACGACACCGGTCATCATGTCTCGACCCTCAACATTGCCAATAAAATTAAGACCAGCAGCCTTGCTCAACAGTTCGTACGCCTCTTTGCGCAAGGTGTCGCCTTTGCCAGGCTCTTCTCCGATCGACAACAGACCAACACGTGGGGTTTGAACTCCGAAACGTCGTCGTGAATAGACGGTTCCCATATGGGCAAATTGCACGAGCCACTCTGCCAGAACTTCTGCGTTTGCCCCCGAGTCAATCAGCACGCAGGGAGTTGAGCCAGGCACCGGAATGGCTGTGGCAATTGCTGGACGATGAACACCAGCAATGCGTCCCATGCGTAATAAAGCACTCGCCATAGTGGCGCCTGTGTTTCCGGCCGAGATCATTGCGCTGGCTTTACCTTC
>JAEMRC010000088.1 GCA_016463545.1 Ilumatobacteraceae bacterium | reverse complement strand
GCTTGTTTTGCGACGTTTTGTAGGTCGTTGCGCACCGTGAGATGCACGCTGCCGCTGAGATCGGCGCCACTAAAAAGATCGCCAACGTTGTTGACTTGTTGGCGCGGATCAGACCCAGCCAAGATGTCGGTATACACACGCTCAAGTTGTGTTGCGCCAAATCCAAGTGTGTAGTAACCGCTGATATTGGCAAACAAATCACCCGTTGGATAATTGCGCTGAAACTGAAACCGGTCGTTGGGGTGAGCAACCGTGTCAACCTTGATGGTGTTGGCAATTGCTACTCCGTCAGCAGTCACAATCGGACCGCGTGTTGCATTGAACGATCTAACCGTGACGCGATTATTGCGCGGATCACTCACGAGTGCATCGCGACCAAAGACTTGCCAGCGATTGAGTTGCACAAACAACACCGCATAGAGCACGATGAATACAACTGCTAAATGTCGAATCCGAACATTCATTGTTCAAAAAATGGCAGGAGACCGTTTTCGCGTTGTTGAGTTGTGAAAGGCATTTGCTGGTCTCGTTCAGACACGCTGAACGGAACATCTGTGTTCCAGGGGATACCAAGTTCTGGACAGGATGGATTCACCCCGTGCTCAAGTTCGGGGTTGTATTCACTTGACAGCATGTAACACACCACAGCCGTGGCACTCAAGACATGAAATGCGTGTCCGAGTCCCGGGCCGATAATGACCGACGCACCAGTTTGGGTATTCAAGCGGATGCGTTCGTGCTGACCAAATGTTGGCGACCCAACACGAATATCAACGACATAGTCATCAATTTCGCCTGCCATCACGGTGACCATTTTGGCTTGGCCCACAGGAGCAAGGCTGTAATGAATACCGCGCAAGACGCCACAGTCCGAATACGAAATATTCGATTGCGCTGGCACAAAGTCAAAACTCAAATGAGGCTGAATCTGGCTGGCCTTAAACCATTCTTGAAACCACCCACGCGGATCGCCGAAGCGATCGTGTGAGACGGTATACGAATCAGCAATCGGGAGTGCAGATACGCGCATCATTGTTGTGGTCCGATCACGGCCGTGCGAACATCGCCGATGATTTCTGCCAGTGCTTCTTGCCAATGTCGCATAGGAGCAACAGTAGTGGCTGCCCATTGTTGATGTCCGAGTACTGAGTAATGAGGGCGCACTGCGCGGCGCGGAAATTTGTCTGCCGTTGTTGGCTCGACGCGGGCAACGTCTGCCCCAATCAGTTGGAATATTGCTTGAGTAAAGTCAAACCAGGTCGCAGTACCGCCGTTTGTGCCATGAAAAATTCCGCTGTGAATTCCAGCCGCAGACATTTTAATGAGTTGGTCTGCGAGGTCATGCGCCGATGTCGGTTGACCAAGTTGGTCTGTGACGACGGAGACATTGCGATCTTCTTGTGACAAGCGAACCATTGTCTTAGCAAAGTTGTTTCCGTACGCGCTATACAGCCATGCAGTACGAACAATCACACTGCCCAATGGATGAGCATTAATCACTGCTAACTCACCGTCCCACTTGGACTGGCCGTAGACCGAACGAGGATCACCCGGAGTGTCGTGTGCATATGGCGTGGTGGCGTTTCCGTTAAAAACATAATCAGTAGAAATGTGAAACAGCGTGGCACCCACTTCTTGCGCTGCCATTGCAACATTGCGGGCTCCATCGCAGTTCACTGCGTGAGCAGCATCAACATTGTCTTCGGCCCCATCAACATTTGTGTATGCAGCAGCATTAACAATAAATTTCGGATGCAGTTCTTGAATCTTGTTGTGCACAGCACTTGAGTCGGTGATGTCGAGTGCATCACGATTGAGGGCAACAAAAGTAAGACCCTGAGCGACTAATGCATCACGTAAACACTGACCAAGTTGACCATCGGCGCCGACAATGCACCACTCAGCCATGCGCCCCAGCCGTCATTTTTTAGCCTTGAGCGGTTGCCACCACTGCGGATTACTGCGATACCAATCAATGATGTGTGGCATCGATTCAGCAATGCTGTGCTGAGGTGTGTAACCCAACTCATCGTGGATCTTTGTCCAGTTCACCGAATACCGACGGTCATGTCCGAGGCGATCTTCGACCCAATCAATCATTTCGTCGCCGTGTCCCATGCCAGACAAAATCATCGTGGTGAGTTCGCGATTATTCAGCTCTGTTCCGCCACCAATGTTGTAGGTCTCTCCGGCGCGACCTTTTTGTACTACTAAGTCAATGGCGTTGCAATGATCATCAACATGCAGCCAGTCGCGGATATTGAGTCCGTCACCGTAAAGAGGAACTTTTTTCCCTTCGATTAAATTAGTGATGAAGAGCGGAATTGCTTTTTCTGGAAACTGATACGCACCAAAGTTATTTGAGCAACGCGTAATACGCACATCAAGGCCATACGTGCGGTAGTAGGAACGTGCGACAAGGTCGCTGCCTGCTTTGCTTGCGGCGTACGGGCTATTGGGCAAGAGTGGTTCTTGTTCGTCCCAACTTCCGTGGGCAATCGAGCCATACACTTCGTCGGTCGAGACATGAACAAATTGCGGTACTGCTGAAACCAAGCATGCTTGCAACATTGATTGCGTTCCTAAAACGTTGGTGCGGATAAAGCCACCACTATCGGTAATGCTGCGATCAACGTGAGACTCTGCTGCAAAGTGCACCACAACATCGTGTCCGCCAATAATGTCGGTCACTTTTTGTGTCTCGTTGATATCAACGGTGTGCAGAGTGAGTCGTGCATCACCAATCACCGGATCGAGGTTGGCGATATTGCCTGCATACGTCAGAACATCAATCACTGTGACCTGAGTGGGGACGGTTCCCCATCGACTCTCTAGGAGCCCCCTGACATAGTTTGAGCCAATAAAACCACATCCGCCTGTAACAACAACCTTCATCTAGCCATTCTATAGGGGAGTCGTTTCTCTGATTTCGGATTGCTGTGGCAAACTAGAGAGATGAAGGGAATCATTTTGTCTGGCGGCACAGGGAGCCGTCTGTTTCCCATCACGCGAGTCGTCAGCAAGCAGTTGTTGCCCGTGTATGACAAACCGATGGTGTATTACCCGTTGGCCACTTTGATGGCAGCGGGCATTCGCGAGGTGCTGCTGATCGTCACGCCTCGAGACAAAGACCTCTTTGCCACTTTGTTTGGTGACGGTTCGCAACTCGGAATGTCGATCACATATGTCGTGCAAGAAAAAGCGGACGGTCTCGCTCAGGCGTTTATCTTGGGGGCTGACTTCATTGGCTCAGACAAAGTCGCCCTTGTGCTCGGAGACAATCTTTTTTACGGCAGCGGACTCGGTCGCCAGTTGTTGTCGCTCACTGATCCCGACGGTGGAGTCGTGTTTGCATATCAAGTTGCCAACCCAAGTGAGTACGGTGTCGTTGAATTTGATGCCAATGGCGTTGCAATCTCGATTGAAGAAAAGCCCACGCACCCCAAGTCTGACTACGCCGTTCCTGGGTTGTACTTCTACGACAACGACGTGATTGAGATCGCTCGACAACTCAAGCCGAGTGCGCGTGGCGAACTAGAAATAACTGGCGTCAACAACGAGTACTTACGCCGCGGCAAACTCACGGTAGAAGTCCTTCCGCGCGGAACCGCCTGGCTCGATACCGGAACATTTTCTTCTCTGCACGAAGCGGGCACGTATGTGCGCATTATTGAAGAACGTCAGGGCACACGTGTTGGCTGCATCGAAGAAGTCGCATGGCGCAATGGCTGGATCACCGACTCAGAACTAAACGCTCTCGCCGAGCCAATGCTGGGCAGCGGCTATGGCGCGTACTTGCAAAAACTCACTCAGAAATCTGCGCGTTAAGAATCTCTCTACGAGCCCGCCAAATAGCAATTCGTTCTGCCACTGTTGCTGAGTCTGGTACTTCGTTGAGTCGTCGTGATGTTGAGTCGCTAATGCGTAGCAGCAGTGCCAACAACACATAGTTAGCAACCAAACTTGAGCCGCCATAACTGACGAATGGCAAAGTCACACCAGTCAGTGGCACGACACGAATAACACCACCAATAATGATGAACGCTTGCACGCCTAAAATTGTCGTGAGACCTGTTGCAAGCAACTTTTCAAATGTGCGATCTGCACGCAACGCAGTGCGCAAGCCAGCACCTACGAACAAAACAAACGCGGTCAAGACAGCCACTGCGCCAACGAGCCCAAGTTCTTCACCAATTGCAGCAAAAATGAAGTCGTTGTGTGCAGCAGGGATTGCGCCAGGGTCTCCGCGGCCAAGACCTGTTCCGCTCAAGCCCCCAGAGGCCAGAGCAAACACTGCCTGAATAGGTTGGTATCCCTTTCCTGTGTAGTTGTTCCACGGATTAATCCAGATCTCGACACGTGATTGAACATGGTTAAACAAGTGATACGCGGCAACTGCACCTGCCGCAAAAAGCGCAGTTCCAACAACTAAGTAACTTGTTTTTTCAGTTGCTATCCAGAGCATGACAACAAACAATGTAAAAAACAAAAGTGACGAACCCAAGTCGCGCTCACCGACCATCACGATTACTGATACTCCCCACGCAACAACCACTGGCAACAAATGTCGTAGGGCCGGCAATGTAAACGGCCCAAATGTGCGCTCGCCCCGAACAATCAATTCGCTTCGTTCGCTTAAGTACCCTGCAAAAAACACTGCAAGAGCAATTTTTGCAAACTCACCTGGCTGAAAATTTATCGGACCAATGCTCACCCAAATACGAGCGCCCCCACTCGTAAAGCCCAGCCCCGGCACCATTGGAAGCAATAGCAAGCCCACACCAATTGCGAGCGCCGTGAATTGGTATCGCTGCAAATCATTAACGCGTTCAACGGCTATCAACGTGACAACAAAAGCAACAATCGCCACAAATGTCCATGTTGCCTGAAGCCCTGCCAACCTGTCACTAAGCCGAGCAATCATCACAAAACCAATCCCGTGTAACAACGCAGCCACCGGCAACAGCAATGGGTCTGCGCCACGCGCAATGAGGCGCACAACGATGTGCGCGAGCACTAACAGCACCACAACAAACGCCATAAACGGACCAATGCGAGCCGGGATCGACGCATTCTTCCCGAGCGATGCCAATACATATGCAGCACTTGTAATAGCCCCTGCCAACAACACCAGACCTAGTTCTGTATTGCGTCGTGCCTTGGCAATGGTGAGCGAAATCTGCATGTATCTAGCGCGAGATCGTGGTGCTCGTTGTTGACGTACTCGTTGTTGTTGTTGTCGTTAAGTTCACGATCGCTTGGTTCACCAACTGTAAATACTGCTGGGCAGCGATAGAACTCGAAAACGTACGTTCTCCGGCAACATCAAGTGCAACGGCTGATGGCAACTCGTTCATTCGCAACACACTGCGTTGATTAATCGTGGGCTTAAACCACATCACGCCACCTGGCCTGCCGCGATACACCACTACTGTTCGCGTGGCGGAGTCTTCACCGATGAAGTATCCGCTGCGGGCATAAATACCGATTGTGGTAACTGCCGACAACACAATGGCCACTAGCGCAACCCAAAACAACAACATCCCAACCGGAATCTTGCGCGCAGTCTTTGCAGGTGTAGCCGATATCACCGTTGGTTGGCTTGTAGCAGTAGGAGTCTGCGTTTTGGGCAATGCAACATCATCTCCAACAACATCAATCACAACCACTGTTGTGTTGTCGCGTCCACCATTTGTATTTGCTGTCATCACCAGAGCCTCAGCAACTTCTTGAGTATCGGTGTGAGCACTCAAGACTTGAGAAATCTCAACATCGGCAACTTCGTCAACAAGACCATCGCTACACAACACCAGACGGTCACCAACAGAGAGCCGCATACTCACAACATCAACCACCACAAACCGGTCAATACCAAGTGCACGAGTCACAATATTGCGTCGCGGATGTGTTCGGGCATCGTCGACACTTATCACACCTTCATTTACAAGTTCTTGCACATAACTGTGATCAGTGGTGATGCGCTCAAGGCGCCCATCCCGCCATAAGTATGTGCGAGAGTCACCAACATTTGCCACCAACACATTGCCGTCTGCATCTGGCACCACTGCAAGAGCAGTCAAAGTTGTGCCCATGCCACGTTGCGTACTGTCATCTAATGACGCTGTGTAAATAGAAGTATTCGCACCTTGCACAATTTCTCGAAACTGATCACTCGTCGCAATGCCACTTCGCAACGCTGCTCGCAATGCCGTCACGGCGAGCGCACTTGCAACTTCTCCGGCGTTATGACCACCCATGCCATCGGCCACCGCGAATAAACCGTCTTGGGCTAAGAACGCGTCCTCATTTTGCACACGCACATTGCCAACATCAGTGCAAACACCCCACACCAGCTGCATTAGTGCATCTCCAGCACAGTGGAGCCCACTTGTAAGCGGTCACCTTTTCGCATGCTCTTGTCTGTCGTCACTCGTTGTCCGTTCACAAAGGTTCCATTCGTACTCCCCAAGTCAACCACCCATATCGCGTCAGCACGCATCTCAATACGGGCATGCTGCTGCGAGGCAAAGGTGTCAGCATCCACACAAATGTCGTTGTCTTCTGCGCGACCCACGCCAAGAGTATTTGACAACACAAATCTCTGCCCCCGCAGATCTCGTGGCTCCATCACAACAAAACTCGCGGCTCCGCGTGGCACCCGGTGTCGTTTGGTTTTGCCACTGCCTCGGTCACGACGCACACGTGCTCCGTCTACGGCAACTGGCGTGCGTACTTCGCTCCAGACTGCCCACAGCACACGCGCAAAAAACAAATACACAAGCGCGAGCAACGCGACTTTAAAAACATTGAGAACTTGATCCGTCATGGGCGCACCCGCTTGTTGCGCTTAAGACTTCTCAAACCGCACTTGTGCGGTACCAAAATTAATCACGTCTCCGTGTTGGAGCAACTGATCACCATGTACTGCCACGCCATTTACTTTTGTCCCGTTCGTGCTAGCACGATCACGAACAATCACATCACCAGCAGCACACACCAACTCTGCATGTTGACGACTGACATTGCCATCACTAATCACAATGTCGCACTCAAGGTTTCTGCCCACGATGTAGTGACCCTCATGGATCGACACTCGTTGACCTGTGGGCAATGTCAGAACCGCGGGCGGCAAGTCAAAAGTGCTCGCCGCCGGCTTGGGCACAACTGGCTCAACGGGCTCAACATTCGCTGCAGTTGTTGTGGCCACAACTTCTGGGACGACCGGTGGTGGCATCTCGACAACGTCTGCGTTCTCGGTGGTGATTTCAACACGACCCTTGCGCACATCGGGGTTGGTGCGCAACGCCACGCGCACTTTGCCTTCTGCGTGGTATCCCTCTTGGCGAACGTATTCGCGCACAGCCTGGGTGAGTTCTTGGATAAGCGCCGGTTCAAGATCAGCAAAGCCTTCACGGTCATATGCGCTCATCTGCACCACATATCGGTTGGGCACCACGCGGCGACCCTGCGCATCGGGTGTTCGTTCTGCGTCGATCGTGTGCAGCAATTTACGCCCAATCTGCAGCGGCGTGAGTTTGCTCGAGAAGGCACGCGAAAAAAGCCCATCAAAGAGGTTCTCGAATCTGCGTTCTACGGTGTTGCCAGCCATCGGGTCAAGGCTACTTGCGCAACGCGTTGGTGGCTCGCTATCACGTTGCTAGCGTGACGCTCTCTACTCGCGCGAGTGGCGAAATGGCAGACGCGCTGGCTTCAGGTGCCAGTGTTCGAAAGGACGTGGGGGTTCAAGTCCCCCCTCGCGCACCACTCATTTCGGCCAAGGTCT
>JAEMRC010000087.1 GCA_016463545.1 Ilumatobacteraceae bacterium | reverse complement strand
ATCTACGAACGTCGTGGTTTGTTACAACCAGCACGCACCACAGGTGGCAATCGTCGATACAGCGAGGCTGACATCAACAGGCTCCATCGCATCGCCGAACTGGCATCACATGGCATGAACCTTGAAGGCATTCGACACGTCATGTCACTCGAAGACGAAGTCGTCCGGTTGCGAGCTGAAATTCAAGAACTCCGTCGCCTTGCCAATGATGCAGTGAGCGATGCTGAACGTCGCACACGTCGAGATCTAGTTCCAATTAGTCAAGCGCTCAGTTTGTTTGGCCAGCGCCCAAGTATTTTTCGTAACGAGTAACCCAATTGACGGAATGCTGATATGACACTCAACCCCAAAAAGTGGACAACGCGCACACAAGAAGCAGTGGCAGCCGCTGTCGAGCTTGCTAAATCTGCCGGCAACCCAGAAGTTACTCCTGATCATCTTCTGCGATGTCTGCTTGATCAACAAGACACTGTCGTGCCGGCAATATTGCAAAAACTTGGGCTTGCGACCGGCATGGTGCGTGACAAAGCAGACGACACGATACGCAAATTAGTGCGCACCCAAGGCGGCAGTGAGCCTCGCATGAGCGGCGAGCTTGTCAATGTTTTTGCCAACGCTGAATCGGCGCGTAAAGACCTGCGAGACGACTTTTTGAGCGTAGAACACATGTTGTTGGCCATGAACAGTCGACTCAATATGGGTAGTGAAGAAATGCTTCAAGCACTTCGCGATGTGCGTGGTTCGCACAGAGTCACCTCACAAGATCCCGAATCACAATTCGAGGCACTAAAGAAATACGGCACTGATCTGACTGAACGTGCTCGTGCTGGCAAGATCGACCCGGTTATTGGTCGAGATGAAGAAATCCGTCGCGTGATTCAGGTTCTTTCTCGGCGCACTAAAAATAATCCCGTGCTTATTGGCGAGCCTGGTGTTGGCAAGACTGCAATCGTCGAAGGGCTTGCCCGCCGAATTGCCGATGGCGATGTTCCGGAAGGACTCAAGGATAAAAAGTTAGTCTCAATCGATTTGGCATCAATGGTGGCAGGCGCAAAATATCGGGGCGAGTTTGAAGAACGCCTCAAGGCCGTGCTCAAAGAAATCACCGATGCACAAGGACAAATCATCACTTTCATTGACGAGATCCACACCCTTGTAGGTGCTGGTGGTGCCGAAGGCGCAATGGATGCGGGCAACATGATCAAGCCAATGCTGGCGCGTGGAGAATTGCGCATGGTCGGAGCCACCACGCTTGATGAGTATCGCAAATACGTCGAAAAAGATGCTGCGCTGGAGCGCCGTTTTCAGCAGGTGTATGTGGGGGAACCATCAGTGGAAGACACAATCGCAATTTTGCGCGGTCTCAAAGAGCGCTACGAGGTGCACCATGGTGTGCGCATTCAAGACAGTGCTCTTGTGAGCGCAGCAGTGTTATCAAATCGCTATTTGACGAATCGATTTTTGCCAGACAAAGCCATCGACCTGATGGATGAAGCAGCCAGCAAATTGCGAATTGAAATTGATTCTTTGCCGACGGAGATTGATGTTATTGCGCGGCGCATTTTGCAATTAGAAATTGAGCAGGTGGCGCTTGAAAAAGAAACCGACACGGCATCTAAGGAGCGTCTGTCAACACTGCAAGAAGAACTTGAACTTTTGCGTTCACAAGTTTCAGTCATGAAAGAGCACTGGGAGGGCGAGCGTCAAGCGATCGGCGCGATTCGCGCCCTGAAAGAAGAACTTGAGTCATTGCGAACAAGTGCCGAACGCGAAACGGATCTTGCCAAAGCCGCAGAAATTCAGTACGGCAGAATTCCAGAGTTAGAGCGTCGCATTGTTGAGGCGACAAGCCATCTTGATCAATTGCAATCAACACAGCGCATGCTCAAAGAAGAAGTAGACGCAGAAGATATTGCTGAGGTTGTTTCAAAATGGACAGGAGTCCCGCTGAATCGACTCATGGAAGGCGAGATGCACAAACTCGTGCAACTCGAATCCGCACTTCATCAGCGCGTGATTGGGCAAGACCAGGCAGTCACTGCAGTTGCTAATGCGGTTCGACGCAGTCGCGCTGGTCTGTCTGACCCCAATCGACCAATCGGCTCGTTCATGTTTCTTGGCCCAACGGGTGTTGGCAAAACAGAACTTGCTCGAGCACTCGCCGAGTATTTGTTTGACGACGAAAAAGCAATGGTGCGCATCGACATGGCTGAGTACACGGAAAAGTTTTCGGTGAGTCGCCTCATCGGTGCACCCCCCGGATATGTGGGTTATGACGAAGGCGGACAACTCACAGAAGCCGTCCGACGCCGTCCGTATGGCGTGCTCTTGCTTGACGAAATCGAAAAAGCACATCCTGATATTTTTAATGTATTACTTCAAGTGCTTGACGATGGTCGTCTCACTGACGGACAGGGTCGCACTGTTGATTTCACCAACGTGGTGCTGATTATGACAAGCAATCTCGTAGGCGAGCCAATCGAATACTTTCGACCAGAGTTTGTTAATCGCATTGACGAGATAGTGCGATTCCGTTCGCTCACTGCCCAAGATCTTGGTCCAATTGTTGAGATTCAGTTGCAGCACCTTGTTGACCGCATGGCCGATCGACGTATTGCATTACGCATCACACCTGCTGCTCGTGTTGCATTGGCGACGAAAGGTTTTGATCCAACTTTTGGTGCTCGGCCACTCAAGCGACTGATCCAAACTGAAATCACCAATCGAGCTGCTGTGCTGATTCTGGAAGGAAAAGTGAGCGACGGTGGTGCAATTTTGGTTGACGTAGTTGATGACGCACTAACCCTGGTCGCACAAGATGCGAGTTTTGAAAACGCACAAATCGTCTAGTCAGCAAACCTCAGGCGAATTGCGTTGCCGTGTGCCGCAAAACCCTCATGATCAGAAAGCGCTAATACGCTTGACGACATGCGCTTAAGGGCGCGCTCATCTGACTGGGCAATCGCGGTGCGTTTCAAAAATGCGTCAACGGTGACTCCGCTTGAGACATGGGCGAACCCACTGGTGGGGAGAGATGCAGGACAACCAATCACAAAATTGGCTGCACTAAATGGCGTGTGCTGTCCAAGTAAAATCTCACCAGCATTTATCAGTGAGTCCACAAGTTCATCTTGTAATTTTTCATCTACAGCCACTTGCAAGTGCTCTGGCGCGTAACGGTTTGCTACCTCGGCGGCCTCGGCGAGCGAGTCCACGAGAATGGCTCCACCATTGATGCCTAGCGATGCCCGCGCGGCATCTGCTCGCGCCACCGGAAGTTGAGCAATCTGCGCTGCCAGTTGCGCATCAACTTCATCAATGAGTTGCGTCGATGTTGAGACAAATACAACAGAAGAGTCGGTTCCGTGTTCTGCTTCGATTAATAAATCAGCGGCAAGACGAACGGGGTCTGCAGTGTGGTCGCCAATCACCATGCTTTCAGTTGGCCCGAGCAGCATCATTGTGGCCAAGCCATGTCGTTGCATCTCAACTTGAGCACACGTGACGGCTGGACTACCTGGACCCACTACTTTGCGTACTTGAGGGATGCTCTGAGTGCCAAAGCCCAGGGCTGCGATTCCGGCAGGACCATTAACGCGAAAAATATTTCGAATACCCAACATGCGACACACCACCAAGACAGCAGGGTCAACACGCCCGCCCGTATTTGGTGCAGGCGGAACAATCAGCACTAGTTCGGGCACTTCCGCGACAACTGCAGGCACGCCAAGTTGGTACGCCACGCTCGGATAGCTTGCTTTGCCACTCGGAACAAATAATCCAGCACTAGAGATTGCTGAAATTTTTTCTCCGACGTGCAGGCCGGGTTCGATCTCGATACTCCAGTTACTCGCGCGCTCAAGGAGATGTTCATTGAATGCGCGCAAGTGTGAGATTGCGTCCTGCAAGGCAGTGTGAAGCGATTCGTCAACACGCGCCGAGTCAATGTCATCGTCGGTGAGCCGCAATTGCTCGGGCGTCAGCGTGACTCCGTCAAATTTTTGCAGGGCATCACACACGGCATCATCACCACGCAAGCGAACATCTTCAATCAATTCGCCGATCGATGAGCGCAGCAGGGGATCGAAAATCTCGTCTAGTCCACGACGACAAAGAGCGGTCCGTTGGGGCTCGCTCATGGCGGTCCACACTTGGCGTCGAAGTACCGGTGGCATAGGTGCGAAACTATCGTGTCGCGACCCATTTTGGGAGATCATTAAACGAAGGACGTGGCGAATCGCTCCCGAGGCACTAGAGTTCTATTACGTCCCGTTAGTAGGAGCGTTTCATGCCAGTCACCGTCGTAGTAGGTACCCAGTGGGGTGATGAGGGCAAGGCCAAAGTCATTGATCTTCTCGCCGCAGACCATGCATACGTGGTGCGATATCAAGGGGGCCACAATGCTGGTCACACGGTGGTTGTTGGCACCGAACGATATGCGCTGCAACTCATCCCCAGCGGAGTTTTGTATTCGTCAGTGATCCCAGTTATCGGAAACGGAGTCGTTGTTGATCTGCCGACATTGTTTAAAGAAATCGACACTCTTGAAGCACGCGGAGTGTCTTGTGAGCGTCTCAAGGTGTCAAGTCGCGCCCAGTTAATTTTCCCATGGCATCAAGCACTCGATGCCGTGTTTGAGAACTCACTCGGTGGCGCCAAAATCGGAACCACGCTCAAGGGAATCGGTCCTGCCTACGCCGACAAGGCACGGCGTGTTGGCATTCGGGTGGGAGATATTTTGGATGCTGAAACATTTCGCAATGCGGTGCGCATGCGGGCGCTTGATGCGCAACGCGAAATCACTTCACTTGGCGGGATGAGTCTTGACGTTGAAGCAATCGTTGAACAGTTTTCTGTGTTAGCAGAGCGCCTGGTTCCATATGTCGCCGACACCGTGAACTTGTTGCATGACGCCAAAGATCGTGGTGATGGCATTTTGCTTGAAGGCGCACAAGCAACTTTCTTGGACGTCGACCACGGAACATATCCGTTTGTTACTTCATCAAATCCCACGGCAGGTGGTGCAAGTGTTGGCTCTGGACTCGGGCCTCGTGACATTGGCAGAGTCGTCGGAATTGCTAAGGCCTACACAACTCGCGTTGGCTCTGGTCCATTTCCGACCGAACTCAGCGGAGACCTCGGCGAAGCACTTGTCGACATTGGTCACGAGTACGGAACAGTAACGGGACGTCGTCGACGCGTGGGTTGGCTTGACATGGTGATGCTCAAACATGCAGTTCGCCTCAACTCGCTCACCGATATTGCGCTGACCAAACTTGATGTTCTTGACACATTCGACGAAGTCAAAGTATGCGTGAGTTACACCATCGACGGTGCACCAGTGCGCGGCTATCCGGATCGCAGTGATCTGCTCGATCAAGTTGAGCCCGTGTATGAAACACTGCCAGGCTGGAAAACATCATTGGCAGGCGTGACATCATTTTCCGATTTGCCGCCTAGTGCGCAAGCATTAATCAATATTGTTGAACGCGAAACAGGGGTTCCGGTGAGTCTTGTCGGAACGGGACCAAAGCGCGACGAAGTCGTGGTACGTGCATGATTGATCGGTATTCAACTCCAGAAATGTCTGGTCTGTTCACCGAACAAGCCAAGATGCAACGCTGGCTTGATATCGAGCTTGCAGTCACAGATGCACTTGCAGCACAAGGGATCGTCCCATCAGCAGATGCGCACGCCTGTCGTGCTGGTGCCCCCCAAATCACGACAGAATTTGTCGCAGAGGTAGAAGCACGCGAGCGCACGACCGATCACGATGTCGCCGCATTTGTTGACGTTGTTCAAAGTCACATCGGAGCACCACACGGCGCATGGATCCATTACGGACTCACTAGCAGCGACGTCGTTGACACCGGTTGGTGTTGGGCATTGCGTGATGCCGCCGATCTGATTATTGGTGCACAAAAAGAGTTGCGGGCAGTTCTTGTTTCGCTGGCACAGCAACATCGCAATACGGCAATGATTGGCAGAACGCACGGCATTCACGCTGAGCCAACCACATTTGGAGCAAAGGTGGCGCTATGGGCATTGCAAGTAGACCGCGATCATCAACGCATGTGCGCTGCACGCGCTGCTATCGCGGTGTGCAAATTGTCTGGTGCAGTTGGCACCTACTCCAACATTGATCCATCTGTTGAAACTGCCGTTGCCGCAACACTTGGTCTGCAACCAGTTCCGGCCACGCAAGTTATTGCTCGCGATCGCCACGCCGAATACCTGTGGGCATGTGCATCGATCGGAACAACTCTTGAGGCAATTGCTGTTGAACTTCGACATTTGCAACGCACCGAGGTCTCCGAGGTTCGTGAAGGTTTTAAGGTCGGACAAAAGGGAAGTTCGGCAATGCCACACAAACGCAATCCGATTTCTGCAGAAACCATCACTGGCTTATCGCGTGTTCTTCGTGCCAATCTGCAAGTAGGCCTGCAAGATGTCGCGCTATGGCATGAGCGGGACATCTCACACTCTTCAGCAGAGCGTGTCGTGCTTCCTGATTCTTCAGCACTCACTTTCTATGTGCTCAAACGCATGATTCGACTCATCACGACTCTCGAAGTTGATACACAACGCATGACGACAAATCTCGACATGCTCAAAGGTCTCGTCTATTCACAATCTGTTTTACTTGCACTCGTGCAGGGCGGCATGCAACGAGACGACGCCTACCGAGTAGTGCAAGAAGCGTCCAACATTACGCTCACAACCGGTCAGCATTTTCGCGACGTCCTGGCTGCTGATTCACGAGTCGTGCTGTCAGCCGCCCAACTCGACAGTGTCTTTGACCTCAGTCGCGTACTGCGGCATGCATCCTCTGGTATCGATTCACTCAACGATTTGGCAAAGAGTTAGTCGCGCTCTTGCTGCGGCTACGGTAACAACGTGTCCGATTTACCCCAACTTGATCCCGCTCGCAGTGCGTTGCGTCATCATGTGCTGACCCATTCGTTAAAGACCGGTAGTTTCACACTCAAATCAGGTCGGGCAAGTTCGTGGTTTCTTGATGCCAAACAGACTGCCTGTCGGGCAGACGGAATCATCTTGGTGGCCGATGTGGCATTGTCATTTTTCCCGTCAACAGTCACAGCAATTGGTGGCCTCACCATGGGCGCTGATCCAGTGGCGTACGGCATTGCTGCTGTAGCGGCAACACGGGGTTTGTCATTGCGAAGTTTTAGCGTGCGCAAAGAAGCCAAAGACCACGGCGTGACTGGGCGTATCGCTGGCGCATTACAAGTGGGCGACAAAGTAGTCATCACAGAAGACACAGTGACACGCGGAACATCAATTTTTGAAGCAGTTGACGCCGTGCAGGCATTCGGCGCAGAAGTCGTACTAATTACCGTGATGGTTGATCGTGGCGGAACATGTGCCGAGATGGCACGACAAGCCGGGATCTCATATATTCCGATGCTGACCGCACCTGATCTCGGATACGAATTCGGTAGCTAAATTCTTTAGCCTTGTAGTTCTATGTCGTTGCGTGAATTATTTCAGTTATCTCCACATGGTGCAGACACTTTTGTCGGAGAGGCGCATCCCTATAACTGGGGTGGCTTATATGGGGGCCACATTGTTGCCCAGGCCCTGCACGCCGCGCATCACACTGTGCAAGACGGTCTGCAAGTTCATTCACTGCGTGCATACTTCATTCGTCGAGGCGACAATGCCGAACCAATTCGCTACGAAGTAGATCGCATTCGCAACGGCCGCTCATTTTCTACGCGACGTGTTGTAGCCCGCCAAGCCACTGGTGCGATTCTTAACCTCGAGGCTTCGTTTCAGGTGCACGAAGAATCTGCAGA
>JAEMRC010000086.1 GCA_016463545.1 Ilumatobacteraceae bacterium | reverse complement strand
CCTGGTGGTCACTTTTGGTGTTGATATTGTGCGGCATCGAGCGTGCATCACATCATCCTCGGTGAGCCTGCAGGCAACTATTGTGTAACGAGTGAAGCACCGCAGAGATATTGAGGGCCTTCGTGCGTTGGCAGTTATTGCGGTTTTACTTTTCCATTTTGGGGTGCCAGGTACGCGGGGTGGTTATGTCGGAGTCGATGTATTTTTTGTTATTTCTGGATTCCTGATTACGTCATTGCTTGTAGACGAGAGGGTGTCGACGGGACGTATTTCGTTGCGCGACTTCTACTCTCGTCGAATCCGTAGATTATTGCCAATCTCGGCAGTAGTGCTTGTTGCTACCGCGATCAGTGCGGTTGCGTGGCTTGAACCCACGCGGCTTTCCAATCTTGCGCGCGATATTGGGGCTGCTTCGATTTTTTCGGTGAACTTTATTTTTGCCAACAGAGGCACAGATTATTTGGCATCAGCCTTGCCTCCGTCGCCGATTCAGCATTATTGGTCTCTTGCCGTAGAAGAACAGTTTTATATGGTGTGGGCCGTCTTGATTGCGGCAGTGTCAATTGGCGCTCGTGATATGCGACGGCGTGTTGGCGCAACGATGTGTCTCTTGATTGTTGTCTCGTTTGCGCTCAGTGTGACAATGAGTGGCTCGCATCCGTCATGGTCATTCTTTGGACTCCACACAAGGGCGTGGGAAATGGGGCTCGGAGCTTTGTTGGCCGTTTTCTACAATGAGGCGCAGCGGATATCAGCGCAGACACGTGCCGTCATCGGATGGGCTGGCGTAATTGGTATTGCGATATCGGTGGCAACATTTGGAGACGTGGCTCGTTTTCCGGGGTGGATTGCCATCATTCCAGTCCTTGGGACGGTGGGAGTTTTGTTAGCGGGTGACGATGCAAGGGGTGGGCCACTCGTTGTTCTTGGCATCAAGCCATTGCAATGGATCGGGGCACGTTCGTATTCGTTGTACATGTGGCATTGGCCGATCTTGATTATCGGTGAGGCCTATGTTGGCGATCAGTTGGGAACGAAGGCAAAGTGTGCGTTGTTGCTCATGACGGTGGGGATTTCTGCTTTGGGATTTTCGTATATTGAAAACCCAATTCGACGATCACGAACACTTGTTGCAAAACCCATTATCGTGTTTGCCCTTGGCGCGGGCTTGGTGTTGAGTGGTCTTGTGACTGGAGTGGCATTGGCGAGATATGACCCAAGTATTTCGACGGGAGTGGTGGCGCAAGCCCCTACAGACGTTGTGCCAACAACTACACCGCAGACCGAGACGACGTTGAGTTCTTCAACAGAGACAACAGATGTCATTGCCAGCACTACTACAACTGTGGCGTTAACGCCCGCGCCCATCTCGATGGTTAATACAGGGCCTCTGCAGGCAATCATTGATGCGGTCGCAACACAAGTGGTGCCAGACAACTTGGAGCCTTCATTGCTCAGCGCAGAAAATGATATGCCGGTTATCTACAAAAACAATTGCCATCAGTATTACGACACAACGATAAAACCGAATTGTATTTTTGGAGATGTTAATGGTTCAATCACTGTTGCATTATGGGGTGATTCACATGCGGCGCAATGGTTTACGGCGCTTAATTCAATCGCCAAAGAGCGTCGCTGGCGATTGCTTGCATTGACTCAGGGCGGTTGTCCGTTTATCGACGTTGTTCCGTACAACGTGCATGATTCAGTTGATTTTGCTCATTGTTCTGCTTGGCGTAAAAGCGTACGCAAACACATGGTCAAAGAGGGGACTGATGTCGTGTTCTTGTCGGAGTACTATGGCAATCGGGACTCGAAAGATAGAGAATTCATTAAGGCAAAAGTATGGGAACAGAAACTTCCAGCACTGTTTGATTCATTGCGAGTTGACGGAATCGAGCCTGTGATGTTTGGGGATACGCCTGACCCTGCTCCGTCTGTTCCGGAATGCATATCGGCGCGGCGGCGATCGATAGGCGCATGTGCGCCACGCGAACCAACTCGTGCGGTTGTTGCAATTGACGATGTCATAAGAACAGCCACGCAGACGGCTGCTGTCAGTTTTGTTGAACCACGACGGTGGCTATGTTCGAACGACTTTTGCCCAGTCGTGGTCGGGAATATATTGGTCTATCGGGATTACCATCACTTATCGAACACCGTTGTTAAATGGTTGACGCCCACTGTTGCAGAGACACTCGGTTCATACGTCGATGCTCTTGTTGCTAGCAAAAATTAATCAGCAACGATAAATTTGCCAACAACTTCTTTAGTTCGTGCTAAAGAAATGCGTAACTGGGATTTAACAAACTTAGAGACTGTGTCATCTAGTAAGTCTGGAATGACGAGTCGAATTACTTTGCCGTTGTTCTTGTCCACCCAGGTGGGGTATACGCGGGGTTTCTCGACGATAACTTTGCCATCTGGCGCAAGCGAAAGTTTGACGGTTGCGATCATTCCATCTTGAGAGTTTGGAGGAAAGGCCTCTCGCGTGGGCATGTTGCTCAGCACATTTCCGAGACCAAATACTGTCCATACCCCATTAACTTTTTCGATCTTTTGCAACACGTGCGCATGGTGTCCGACAATTAGATCAATCAGACCAGATGCGGTGATCGCTTTTGCGGCTTTAAGTTGGTAGCCGGTGACATTGGTGACTGTCTCTTGACCCCAGTGCACACTGACAACAACCATTTGTGCACCTAGAGAACGAGCCTTCGTAGCGTCAGCAATAATGCGGGCGGGGTCAATGACGGCAGATCGCCATGGTTCGCGTCCTGGAAGTGAGATTCCGTTGAAGCCCCACGTATAGGACAGGTGTGACACATTGATTCCATTGATCTTGAGAATTTTTGGTTCGATCTCTTCTGGTGTTCGTGCCATTCCTGCCTGTGTTATTCCAGCAGCATCAAATTCTTTGAGAGTTGTATCAATGCCGATCCTGCCTTGGTCAAGGGTGTGGTTGCTTGCGGTGGAGCAGCGGTCATATCCGGCACCAGCGATTGCGCCAATCAATTCGCGAGGTGCACCGTAATACGGAAAAGTAGATGGTTCTTGTCCGGGCGGAGCGATAGGAACTTCTAAGTGACACACCGCAAGATCAACACTGTCAAGCAGTGGCTTGATGCGCGCAAACATTGGCGAGAAGTCGTAACCAGTGCCCCCGGTATTTTTTCTCGCTTGAGTCCACAGTTGACTGTGGATCAAAATGTCTCCAGAGAACGCCATTGTCACACTTGGTGGAGCGGGAACGGTACTCGTTGTCGCCACTGCCGTGGTGGTGGCTTGTTCAAGTGAGGTCGTGGTATCGGGCGACACGGTGGACTCAGATGTCGTGGATTGATTTGTTGATGAACCACCACAAGACGCAATAAAGACAGACACGAGTGCAATCATCGGGACGACGACTATGCGAACTCGACTCATCATTTGAATCTATCGCCGAAGGTTATTTGTTCGCCTTATAGAATGTTCTCTATGACTAGCAACACACCTCAAAGGCTTATTTCAGACATGAGGGGAGTTCGGTACGGAGAAGTTCTGGCCATCTATCTACGAGATACCGGGTTGCAAGCAGAGGTTTACGGAACACAGATGATCAATGACTGCCCGCAAGAATTGTGGGAGACGCTTGATGCCCCAACGATTGCGGCTGAAATGGGTGCTGTGATGGTAAAGCTCAATGGCCCCCGCCACTGGATGCTGGATGGCCTTGGAACAAAAGTTGCAGTAGTCGATCCGGTGTTTCGTGATTTCAACGGTCTGACGATGCGGCGTATTGCCACAGTAGATCTTGGTACCGAAGCATTGCAGCAGTCATATGTCGAGCGGCACGTCAATCGCGGGGCAGTATTCTTTTTTGATGCAGGCTCTGTGGTGCACGAACTCGTCAACCCTGATGGTCGTGCTTATGTGATGCAGGCTTACTGCATCGGGGTTGATCCAACTCTGACCCAAGACAATCTGAGCGATCTTGGCTCACGATTGTCAATGCCAGAGGGTTGGTCGTTTCGAACTCGCACTCTTGATGCTGAACTCATCGTTGACACAACAGCCACGGTGGCAACCGTTGTCCAAGACGAGCTTGAAAATTCTTACACGCTTCCGTATTAGCAAAAAGGGTTGTGCATTCAACGATGCAACGTTGAAGTTGCATGTTTTGCTGTGCGCTCTACTGTGATCTGCACAATTGAACGTGTGAGCGACGAGATGTCATCGTGTTGATGAGACACCAGCAGAACAGGACCCGTAAAAGTTGCAAAGATCTCGTCAAGGAGGCGCACTGTGTCTTGGCGAGATTCTTGGTCGAGGCCAGTAGTGGGTTCGTCAAGTAGCAAAATATCTGGTTGAGTAATCAAGGTTCGTGCAAGAGCGATGCGTTGTTTTTGGCCACCGCTGAGTTGGTGTGGGGATGAGTCCGCCATGTGGTCGATTTTCAATGTGGCAAGCATTTTGTGGGCACGATCGATGGCGTCGGATTTGGTCACGGCCTGAGTCCGCAGTCCGTAGGCCACATTATGAAGTGCATCTAAATGGGGGAATAGAGCGCCATCTTGAAAGACCACTCCAACTTTGCGTTGCTCTGGCTGCAAGAAAACTGAAGTTGTGCTGGCGTTTGTGTCAAAGATGACGTCATTGAAAGAAATGACGCCACGCGAGCAAGGCAAGAGCCCAGCAATCGCATGAAGTGTTGTTGTTTTACCAGAGCCATTAGGGCCAGTGAGCGCCAGTACTTCGCCATTTGCAACATCAAGGTTGACGGTGAGCATGAAGTTGTCTCGCGCAATATCAAAGTCCAGATGAAGCGTCATTGCCCACCTCTTTTGAGTGCGGAGATCCAATGCTGACGTAAGAGCACGAGTACAACGAATGACACAGCCATCATGATGAATGACAGGACGAGTGCTTGATCATCGCCACTTTCAAATGCCGTATAGATGGCAAGCGGCAGAGTTTGAGTGCGACCTGGTGTGTTGCCGGCAAATGTGATGGTGGCACCAAACTCACCAAGTGCTCGAGCCCATGTCAGAACCACACCCGCGATGAGCGCGGGGCGCACAACCGGCAGAGTGACAGTGACAAATGTGCGCCACGGACCCGCCCCTAATGTTCGTGCAGCCTGTGCGAGTCGTTGATCGAATTGTTGAAATGCTGACTCCATGACGACGATGAAAAATGGAACGGCAACAAAGTATTGGGCCAGGATTGCTGCTGTTTGAGTAAAACCCAGACGAATGCCCCACCAGTCGTTGAGTGCGGAACCGATGAGACCTTTTGTCCCAAAGGCATATAACAATGCAACGCCCCCCACGACGGGAGGCAACACCATGGGCAGCACGCAAAGTGCGCGCACAACTGCAATGCCTCGAAAATTGCGATGTGCCAGAAGCCATGCGAGTGGGAGACCTGTGATGATGGCAAGAGATGTGCTGATCAGTGACGTGCGCGCAGATAGAAAAAGAGCAGTTGTCGCGGTATCGCTGCTGAGTGATGACCAGAAGTTGGTCCACGGAACTCGAACGATCAGCGCCACTAGTGGCAGGGCGATGAGCATTGCGCAGGTGATAGCAATAATCACGAAGCCGCGTGGACTGCTGAGTGAGCGTGAACGCTGTGTCACGGAAGCACGAATCCAAGATCGGTCAGGATTCTGGCACCGGTTGCGCCGACAACAAAAGCAATAAATGCGTCAGCCGCCTTTTGGGAACTCGGAGACAAATGTGATCCCCGAGCGATGGGGTAGTGAGCGACAATATTTTGTGACTCTGGGATAGGCACGGCGTCTACAGTTTTGACCGATGCTATGGCATCGGTGGTGTAGGCAATGCCGGCATCTGCTTGACCAGTCGAAACTTTACTGACGACGCCGCTCACGCTTGTCTCGAAGCTTTTTGCCGAGATGTTGAGGTTGACATTTTTAAGAATCTGTTGGGCGTAGACGCCGCAGGGTTGGGTCGGTGCGCAGAGCACAACATCAAGTGACGAGTTTGCAAGATCGAGCAGCCCTGTGATCTTGCCAGGGTTTGCACGGGGCACCACGATGGTCATTGTGTTGGTGGCAAAGACCTGCGAACTTTGCGCACTAATGAGACCTGCTGAACTGAGCTTGTCCATGTTTGTCGTGTCAGCAAGAGCCACGATGTCCATTGGTGCACCGTTTTTGACTTGAGTGACGAGGGTGGCACTGCCAGCAAAGGTGGTGGTAATTGATATGTCTTGAAACTCTGATTCGAATGCTTCCGCAATGCGGGTGAAAACCTGGGCGAGCGAGGCCGAGGCCAAGACATTGAGCACGAGATCTTTCGAGGAGTTGTTAGACCCCTGTGATTGGCGCGTTGTACAAGCCGGAAGCAGGGCAGTGACTACGACGCAACATATTGCTGCGCGGCCAACGTGACGCCGCAGGTTCATCTCGACAGGCTAGTGGTATCAAAAAGACTATCTAATAGTCCGTAAAGGACTATAGAGTAAATCTATGAGTGAACAAACAGTTTCGGTCATTGAGGGGATGTGTCTGTCGCTGGTGGGCAACGGCGCGACACATGGATATGACATTGCACAGCATTTTGCGCCGACAACACGACTTGGTCAGATGCATACAGTAAGCAGACCTGTTGTGTATCGGGCTCTTGATGGTCTAGTGAAAAAGAAATATTTAAGTAGTGCCAAATCAACTGGGACAAGAGGGCAACTCAAGTGGATCTTGAAACTCACAAAGTCTGGCGAGCAAGTGCGCAAGGACTGGCTGAATCAGCCAGTGCAACATATCCGCGACATTCGAACAGAACTGCTTGTGAAGCTATTGCTCCGAGATGAATCAGGTCTGTCATCGCAACGATTTCTCACTCAACAACGTGCAACGTTGCAAGTTGTTCTTTCTGGATTGCTACGAGATCGAGATGACTCAGTGACGGCAGTGTGGCGTCGCGAGCAAGCACGTGCAGTTGCAAGGTTCCTTGACGAACTATTGGGGCAACGCCACGATGTCGTTTCGGATACAGACTCAAGTGATCGATTGCAGTTAAGTGCGCGCAATCAACTGCGTGCGACGGTGCTTCAAGTGAAGCATGGCGGGGTCTTGTCCTCAGTAAAACTCGCCGTTTCTTCAGGGCAAGAGATGACTGCCACGATTACACAAGAAGCAACACATCAACTGAGGCTGGCGCCAGGTGACGAGGTGCTGGCGCTGTGTAAGGCAACAGATGTTTTAGTGGCGACACAGATCCAGTAAACAAAACGACCCGCTCATTGCGCTTTCACACAACGAACGGGTCGTTCAGATTTTTGTCAAGGCGAACCCTAACGAGATGGACTAGCGCCTTTTCTTAGCAGCTTTCTTGACTGTCTTCTTGACGGCTTTTTTAGGAGCAGCTTTCTTTGTTGCTTTCTTAACAGTCTTCTTCGCAGGTGCTGCTTTCTTTGCAGGTGCTGGAGCAGGCTTGCGAACAGTCACAACTTTTGGTGCTGGTGAAACACCGAGTGCGATGTCTTTGAAGCCCTTCAGTGCTGTGATCTTGGCAACTGTTTTTGCTTTGACTTTTACTGGCTCACCAGTGGCCGGGTTACGGGCCATACGGGCAGGACGCTTGATTTTTGCAAACTTTGCAAATCCTGAAATATTGACGATCTCACCTTTGGCGACATTGGCAAGAATGACGTCAATTGTTCCTTCGACAAGCTTGGCCGCAGTCTTGTTATCGACGTCGGTATGGATGGCTACTGCATGGATTAACTCTCGTTTTTTCATAGGCATAAAGTTATTCCATCCGACAGCAAAAGTGGGGGATTCCCCCTATATTTCTTGACTACTTGAGAATGTCACCGTCAGGGACGGGGACGGGGTGAGCGATGGTT
>JAEMRC010000085.1 GCA_016463545.1 Ilumatobacteraceae bacterium | reverse complement strand
CGGTCATACGGATACGGCGGTGGAACAAAACTGACGCGATCAGGGTTTGTCATAGAGCACCAATATTGTCTGTCCCACGGCCTGTGGCAAATTGGCGCAATCGACCAGCCGAAGCATCCGATAATCGAACCCGTACGAGAGTGCCTTCATCGCTTTGTTCTTTCAAGACAACTTCTCCTTCGCGATGAACCGACGCCAGCACGTCTCCCCTGTCATACGGAATAAAGAGCTCTGTCACTGTTGTGATTGAACGCATGCGGTCTGCCAATGTGCGCAAAAATATGTCAAACCCCAAACGTTGAGTGGCAGAGATTGCCACGCTGCCCGGGTTGTTTGCTACAAGTGATGCTCCAAAGTCTGCAAGAACATCACATTTATTAAAGACAATAAACTCAGGAACTTGATCTGCGTTGATTTCGGATAAAACTTCTCGCACTGCTGTTACTTGTTGTGTTGGATGAACTGCACTTGCGTCGACAACATGCACCAACATGTCTGCTTCGGCAGCAATTTCAAGGGTGCTCTTAAACGCTTCGATCAAACCGTGTGGCAGTGCCCTCACAAACCCAACTGTGTCAGTGAGTAAAACAGGTTCTCCTCCCGACAACGACAAACGCCGCGTCGTCGGATCGAGTGTCGCAAACAGACGGTCTTCAACAAGCACTCCTGCATGCGTGAGTGCATTTAACAAAGTTGATTTACCGGCATTTGTGTATCCGACAATGACCACACTTGCCAGACCACTGCGGTGGCGACTTTTGCGTTGCAGAAGTCGTGTCTGGCGAAGACCCTTCAGATCAGTCTCTAGTTTTGTGATGCGCCCCATGATGCGACGACGATCAACCTCAAGACGCGTTTCGCCCGGACCACGAGTGCCGATGCCGCCGCCTTGCTGGGATAGTCCCCCACGCGCACCACGACGCAACCGTGGCAGTCGATAGCGCAACATCGCGAGTTCAACTTGCGCTTTACCTTCTAGCGTGTGCGCATTTTGAGCGAAAATATCCAAGATGACTGCCGTTCGATCAAGCGCTGTTCGGCCAAGTCTTTTTTCAAGATTGAACTGCTGTGCTGGCGTGAGTTCATTGTCAAAGACCACTGTGTCGGCGTCTACAGCAAGACAGACTTCGTGTAACTCATCTACTTTGCCCTTGCCGATATACCACGCAGAATCCGGAACTTCTCGGCGTTGCGTCACGCGGGCCGCTTCGTCGGCGCCGGCTGTGTCAATCAATAATGACAACTCATCAAGACCTTCTTCGGTTTCGTCATCATTGTGTCCTCCAAGCGTGACACCCACTAACACAATTCGTTCTCGGCGGGTTCGCTCAATGAGCGTGGCCCCGAGTGCCTCCTGATACGGATTACTCACACATTCACCGTGACGGTTTTCAAAAACACAATTGGTCCGGTCAATGTTGCACGACCATTGTTGTCAATGCGCACTCGCGCATCGCCACCGTCCATGTGCACTAATACTTCTTCTGCACTGCGCGGCACAAGACCCCACACCAAAGCGGCTTCTGCGGCTGCGCAAGCTCCGGTGCCACATGCCTGTGTGATGCCCGCACCACGCTCATGTACGCGCATCGTGATGGCATGCGGTTCTGGACCTGGTTCGATGATTTCAAGATTGACGTTGGGCACTTTTTCGCCGAGCGACTTCAGGTCAACATCCGAAACATCGTCTACTCCCACCACCGAGTGGGGATTACCGAGCGACACATGGCGAGCAGGACGGTCGGGATGACATTCCAAAAGGTGCCATTGCGTTGGCTCTTGAATGGGTTCTACGGTTCCCATGTCGGCGCTGATGTGCGATGTGTCGTTGTCTAAAACTTCAAGCACTGTCACGCTGCGCTCACCTGCATCGGTAGACACGATGTACTTTGCCCCACTACGTGAGTCATTGCTTTGATGCGCTGCTTGCACGAGACACCTGATGCCGTTGCCGCTCATCTCGGCGCGACTGCCGTCAGCATTAAATAAAATCATTGTCAGATCAGTTGGAGACTCTCGGCCCAAGATGAGTAATCCATCGGCGCCGACCCCGTGATCTCGATCGCACCACTGCCGCGCAAGATCGGGCCATTCACCGTTGGGAACACCCTGTGCAAGGTCGAATACCAAGAAGTCATTTCCGGTTCCGTGGTGATGTGAAAGCGAGTACTGCATATCCCCTGCGAACACTATGCCAAAGCGGCCACAACCAACGGAGCGATTTGCCCAACGGGATCACTTGAGACATCCACCCACTCAATGCGGGGGTCGCGGCGGTACCAACGTTCTTGGCGAACAGCGAATTGACGGGTGTGTAAGACAATCTGATCTACTGCCTCCTCTAGAGATGCCTTACCCTCAAGAAAGCCAACGACCTCTCGATATCCAAGGGCCTGTCGGGCTGTCTCTGACATCGCGTGTGGCTCGTTGAGTAGTGCCTCTACTTCGCCAACCAACCCGCCTTCGATCATTAACTTGGCGCGTTCTTCAATGCGCCGAGCGAGTGCGTCTCGTTGCCAACGAATGCCAATCTGGCGAACATTGCTCGTAGCGAAATCAGCGATTCCTTTGCCGAACGAACTGAACGTCGTTCCGCTTCCGCGACACACTTCAAGTGCTCGTACGAGCCTGCGCTTATTGTTTGGTTCAATTTTTTGAAGCGCAACAGGATCTCGTCTTTGCAATTCGGCAACAAGCAAAGCGACATCTTCAATGGCATCAAGCTCTGCTCGAATCTCGGGCCATTCTCCCGGCATTGATAATCCGTCAACCACAGCAGTGACATATAAACCTGTTCCGCCCACAACAAGTGCTCTTTTGTTCTGCCGCTCAATCTCTGCAAGGGCAGTCACTTTTGCTTCTTGGAATGCAGCAACTGTAAATCTCTCGTGAGGTTCTGCGAGGTCAAGACAAAAGTGCTCGACTTCCGCACGATCCGCTGACGTGGGTTTTGCAGTTCCGATATCCATTCGTCTGTACACCTGCATTGCGTCTGCAGCCACAATGCTGACCCTGTGAGGCATCAAGCGGGCAACTGCCATTGCAACGTCACTCTTGCCGCTTGCAGTTGGTCCCAACACCACCATTGGCGGTGATGCATCTTGTGAAGTCACACAACCACACTAAAGGGCACACTTGTGCGATGGGTTGATTCAAATAACACCTCGCGCAATTCACCTTCGAGGTGGTGACGACCACCGCGAGTTATTTCGATCGTGGCATACGAGCCAGCGCGCAATGGCGTAGGCGAAACGAAATGCACAAGTTTGCTTTGCCGTGTACGTCCGCTCGTGACATTTTCGCCACGCCTGCTTGGTCCTTCAACTACAACTTCTTCAATACGCCCGACACGCTCTTGGTGTTTGCGCAAAGCACTTCGCTCGACGACCAAATTCAGACGTGCGAATCGCTCTGACATCACGCCAGGATCAACGAAGTCTTTGGACATTGTTGCGGCTTCTGTACCCGCTCTGGCAGAAAAAATAAATGGATACGTGGCATCAAAATCTGCTTCTGCTGCTACTTCAAGAGTCTTGACAAAATCGTCTTCTGTTTCTCCGGGAAACCCAACAATAAAATCAGACGTCACAGCAAGATCCGGAATCAACTCACGCGCCTCACGCAAACGCTCTAAATATCGATCGGCCGTATATCCGCGATGCATTAATGCCAAAACCCGATCCGATCCGGACTGCAACGGATAATGCAGGTGCTCACACACTGCCTCTGTATCGGCCATGGCATGTAAAACATCGCTACGCATGTCTTTGGGGTGCGGACTCATATAACGAACACGTCTGATTCCGCCAACGTTGCCAACCTCGGTCAAAAGTTCGGAAAACAATGGACGCACTCGATCTGAGCCACCTGATTGTCGTGCTTGGAGCGTGATGTCGCGTCCAAAACTATTGACATTTTGTCCGAGCAGAGTAATTTCAGTGACTCCGCGTGCCGCAAGCTCTGTTACCTCGCGCACGATGTCTGACATTGGTCGACTGATCTCTTTACCGCGCACCGCCGGAACAATGCAATATGCGCATGTGTTGTCGCAACCAATTTGTATCGTTACCCAAGCGTTATAGGACGTGCCACGTCGCGCTGGCAACGCACTCGGAAAAAGAACGTACTCATCTTCGACAGCCTCGTCATAGATTTCGGTAATGGAACCATTTGTGCGAGCAAACTGCATCAGTTCTGCAGCACGATGCACATTGTGCGTACCCAACACAACGTCCACATAGGGAGCACGCGCTTGTACACCGTCTTTGTCTTTTTGCGAAAGACAGCCGGCCACCACAATCTGGCGTCCCTCTCGTTCTGCCTTCCATGTTTTGAGATGACCCAACGTGCCATACAACTTATTGTCGGCGTTCTCGCGTATGCAGCACGTATTGAGAACGATCACATCTGCATCTGATTCGTCGTCAACAGAGACAAGTCCATCAGCATCAAGCAACCCCGAGATTCGTTCGGAGTCATGCTGATTCATCTGACACCCAAAAGTGCGTACTACGTATGTGCGTTCCACTATCAGTGAAGGCTACCTATGAGAACACGTCCTATTTGACAACCAAGACCATTTAAGAGGCCCTCATGCACATCTCTCAAACGGAATTCAAGAGATGTGCTTGCTAGGCGTTAGTCGAGTTCGATAGGTGCGTCGTCAGCCTCAGTGAATTCTTCTTCTCCAGCTCCGACACCTGCTTTTACTCGAATCTTTTCGGTGAGTTCCATCATGATCTCTGGATGCTCCGACAAGTAGGTCTTGGCGTTCTCGCGGCCTTGACCCAATTGCTCTCCCTCGTATGTGAACCATGCACCGGCTTTTTTAGCCAAGCCCATGTCAACTGCAATGTCGAGCAATGCGCCCTCGCGGCTGATGCCTTTTCCGTACATGATGTCGAACTCTGCCTGCTTAAACGGTGGTGCAACTTTGTTCTTGACAACTTTGACACGAGTACGAGAACCGACGATTTCTACACCGTCTTTGATGGCCTCAATACGTCGGATGTCGAGACGAACGGATGAGTAAAACTTGAGCGCACGGCCACCCGTTGTTGTTTCTGGTGAACCGAACATGACTCCAATTTTTTCACGCAACTGGTTAATGAAAATAAGAACTGTTTTGGACTTATTGAGATTGGCCGTGAGTTTGCGCAATGCCTGACTCATGAGACGTGCTTGCAGACCCATGTGACTGTCGCCCATTTCGCCTTCGATTTCGGCGCGTGGCGTGAGCGCAGCAACTGAGTCGATAACGATGACGTCAAGTGCACCTGAGCGCACAAGCATGTCAGCAATCTCTAACGCTTGTTCGCCGGTGTCTGGTTGTGAGATCAAGAGTTGATCGATGTCAACACCAATGGCTTTTGCATAGGAGGGATCCATGGCATGCTCGGCATCGATATAGGCACAGATGCCTCCGTTGCGTTGCGCCTCAGCCACAACATGCATTGCCAGGGTGGATTTACCTGATGCTTCTGGTCCGTAAATTTCGATCACGCGACCACGAGGCAAACCGCCAACTCCGAGTGCAAGATCGAGTGGCAAAGCGCCCGTTGAGATGGTCTCGACGTTCATAGAGCCTTTTTCGCCCATTCGCATGATGGAGCCCTTGCCGTGTTGCTTTTCGATACTTGCGAGGGCTGCCTCGAGTGCCTTGGCGCGTTCTGGTGTTTGTTCGCTCATGATGTTGTGCCTTTCTGACATATCAGCTATTTGGCGCTGATGATTGGTGATGATGTGAGAGCGCAAGCCCTCGTGATGGAAGCGAACCCTAAAGACCAGGTGTGGCAGGGTTTGTCGCTCCGGTTGAACGACTATTCCCTGTACAAGCCAGGCCCCGAAGGGTTCTGTTTGTTCGAACACGGTCATAATACCTACGAACAGGTGTTCGGTCAAGCATTGTCGGGAATTATTTTGCGGCGTGCTCCGAAAGACGAGCCTGGGCCTGTTCAAGGTCGCCTGATTCGGGGGCGTGCATTGCCAAATCGACACCGAACCACACGGTATATGTCATCGGATACCCAAAAATGGGGAGCAAAATTGCCAGCGCTGCAGCGACTCCGAGCAACACCTCTATCGGGGCTCCGGAAACACCGCCAATCACCATCCAAACCAAGATCGATCCAAATGTGATGAACACTCCCATTGTTGCGGCACCCAACTCAAAGCCTTGCAAGTTGCGTTTCCAGCTCATGCCACACGTGGGACAGTAATCAATTTTTTTAAACCAAGAAACAAAAAATGCGCCCTTGCCACCACACCATGCACAACGTCGAAATAATCCGCGGACGACCATTCGCACAACCGAAGGTCGCATCAACTCTTTAGGCAAGAAGTTCCTCTACAAATTCTTCGAACACTTCTGCAACGCGACGCGTTTCGGCTTCGGTGTGCATGATTGAGCACAACCACTGATCGTCAAGACCAGGTGGGAGCATCAGCCCTCTGTTGATGTGGTGGATCCACTGTGCAAATGCAAGATCGAAATCTGTTGCCTTGTAGTCCCGATAATTGCGTACTTGTGTGGGCGCCCATGTCACGCAACCCTTCGCGCCAAGACTGACAGTGTGCGCCGGGATTCCGGTTCGTGCAATGATGGCGTTGCACTCCGCAAGAATGCTTTGGTTGCGCATAATTGCTTGCGCAGTTGCGTCTTTTGTGCACACTTGCGACAACACTGCTTTTGCTGCGGCCATGCATAATGGGTTTCCGTTGAATGTACCTAGATGAAGTACTTTGCCTGACGTGATTTGATCCATGCATTCTTGCGAACCACCAAATGCTCCGAGAGGAAGGCCTCCGCCAATACTTTTAGCCAGACACACTAAGTCGGGAGTGATACCGAAATGACCGGAAGCACCAGACCAACCTGCGGTAATACCAGTTTTCACTTCATCAAAAATAAGCATGGTTCCGTACTTGCGTGTGATGTCACGCACTTGTTGCAAGTATCCGTCATCCGGCAAACAAATGCTGATGTTTTGCATCACTGGTTCGACGATGAAGCATGCAACAGTGCCAGATTTCAGCACTCGCTCTAGTGCCTCTGCATCATTGTACGGAATGACAATTGTGTCGCGCATCACTGCTTGCGTGATGCCTGCAGTTGCTGGCACTGGGGTGGGATCTGATGCATCACCAGCAGCGCTGAGAGCAGGCTTCATCGAGATCATGACTTCGTCGTGATGACCGTGATAACCACCCTCTACTTTGACAATATGGTCGCGTCCTGTGATTGCTCGCGCAACACGAATTGCGTCCATGGTTGCTTCGGTGCCTGAGTTAGTGAATCTCCACATTGGCAATTCGTAGCGCTCAATCAGAAGCTCTGCGACCTCGGCATTGGCCTCGCACGGGGACACAAACAATGTTCCGTTTTGAATTTGATCTGCCATCGCCTCTTGAACAAGTGGATGACAGTGTCCGGCAAAAAGTGCGCCGAATCCAAGGCTGTAGTCGATGTAGTGATTGCCGTCAACGTCTTCGATCCGCCCCGCATGAGCGCGCTTGACAACGATCGGATACGGGTCGTACGCCTGAAAGCTCGACGGAACTCCCATCGGCAAGACCTTGCGTGCTCGCAGATTGGCTGACTGGGAAGCCGCTGTGCGGTCAGAGTAGACCTGCAATTCGCGACGTGTAATGTTCTTGGCGCGTTCTGCCAAGTTGTTCTGCAACGCGGATGAGATCGCGTTCATTTATCAGCCCCTGTTCGAGTTGATCACCACTCTATCGTGAAAACCTTCGGGAGTTTTCACTCGGCTGATAAGAGGGTGAGATGTTCGTATAAACCTATAGAAGTTGGCTATGTGCGCTAGGCGTGGCACAATACAAGTTCGTCATGGTGGGCGTAGCTCAGTTGGTTAGAGCGCCAGGTTGTGGTCCTGGAGGTCGG
>JAEMRC010000017.1:24241-31328 GCA_016463545.1 Ilumatobacteraceae bacterium | reverse complement strand
GCAGAGTTGCATACGCAAGACAGTTCTATAACGATGAAGTGTTGGGGCTGAACGAAGGAATCCAGAAGTTCCCGGCCGTTATTGTTGCTCGTGTGTTCGGTTTTGTCGCTCGCGAATATTTTCGGGCAGAACCAGAGGCTCAAACGCCTCCTAAAGTCCAGTTTTAGTGCCTGCCTTCTCTAGGCTAAGAGGCTTATGCACGATCTGATCTCTTCAAACAAAAGGCGTTCGGTGTATTTGATTGCATCTTTTGTCGTTCTCTTGGGCTGTGTCGGATTAGCTGTTGGAGCGTTGCTTGGCAACGGAGTCATCGGAACGGTGTTGGCACTTGCTTTTTCCGCCATGGTGGCTTTTACTTCGTACTGGAAAGCCGACGCTATTGCCCTGCGTGTTAGTCGAGCAGTTCCTGCCGATCCGCAGGAGTATCAACGACTCCACAATCTGGTTGAAGGGTTGTGCATCGCGGGCGGTTTGCCTAAGCCCGGCATATATGTCGTTCATGATGATGCGCCTAACGCATTTGCGACCGGCCGAAATCCCAACCATGCAGCTATCGCAGTCACCACGGGTCTGCTCGAAAAGATGAATCGCGTTGAGCTTGAAGGAGTCCTCGCACACGAACTTTCACATATTCGCAATTACGACATCTTGGTGTCTACTTTGGCTGTGACGCTGGTGGGAGCTATCGCATTACTCGCAGACATGTCGATTCGGATGATGTGGTGGAACGGGGGCCGCGTCTCGCGCAGCAACGACCGCGAGAATGGTTCTAATCCATTGGCAATTGTTGGTTTTATACTGCTTATTTTCGCACCGATTGCAGCCCGATTAATGCAGGCTTCTATCAGTCGTCGTCGTGAGACGCTTGCCGATGTCTCGGCATGTCAGATGACCCGTTATCCGCCAGGGTTGATTTCAGCACTTGAAAAACTCAAAGAGGACACCACCGTGACGCACGCTGCAACAACTGCGACTGCCCATATGTGGATCGAACAACCGCTTTCTGGCGTGGGTGACGCTGGCAAACTATCTCGAATGCATAGTCTATTTAATACGCACCCTCCGCTCGAAGAGCGGATTGCTTTACTTAGGGAGATGTAAAATGTCAAAGAGTTCTCAAAGGTTTTCACTAGTCGCTGCCATTGTTGCATCGTTGTTGCTTTCAGCGTGTGGTGGTGGTGGAGATTCAACAGGTGATACGACAGGAGATACCAACGCATCGCCAACTGACACGATTGCGCCTACTGCAACACTGCCAATTAATACAGCGGTGTATCCACTCACTGGACTGCCCCGTCCAGAGATGGACATCGGCGTGCTCACGCGACCAGCACTGGTTGCAAAGATTGACAATCATCCACTCGGTCGACCACAGACTGGTTTAAACAAGGCAGACATTGTCTTTGAAGAAAATGTCGAAGGCCTCACGCGATTTGCTGCGGTATTTCATTCTCAAGGCAGCGATCCAGTTGGGCCGTTGCGTAGTGGCCGAACACAAGATATCGATATCTTGGGTGCGTATAACAAGCCGTTGTTTGTGTGGAGCGGCGGAAATGGCGGCGTCACACAAGCCATCAACAAATCTGATCTTGTCAACGTTGGATATCTGACGTCCATAGGTCAAGGAAAGTATTTCCGCGACAAGACGTACCGTGCTCCGCATAACTTGTATTCCAGGACAACTGATATCTGGAAACTTGCGCCAAAAACTGCTGTTGCACCTCCGCAGCAATTTGTGTATCGCACCCCAAGTGATGCAACACCCGCGACATCGTTGCCAGCAATTGGCGTCAAGGTCAAGATGGACGGCGTCAAGGTGTATTGGCAGTGGGATCCAGCCACCCGTACGTATTTGCGTAACAGCGAAAACACGAAACGTATTTTAGAAAAAGAAAAAGACAAAGATGCCACAATCATCAACGCAACGAATGTGGTGATTTTGGTTGTGAAATACCTACGAAGCAAAGCAGACCCCCGAAGCCCTGAGGCACAAACAATTGGCACCGGCAACGTCGTCGTCCTCACCAATGGCGAAGCAATTAGAGGCACATGGGCGCGTAGTGAACGTACGAGGTCTTTCGTGTTGACCGACGCAGCAGGCGCCGTGATCAAATTGACCCCTGGTCGAACTTGGGTGGAGCTGGCACGCTGGAAAACAACGGCAGTCGTGCCATTTGGCACTGACCCCGCCAAGGTATTGTGGCCATAAGGAGTGGACACGCTGCGGTGTGAACTCGGTACGCTAGATACATGAGCCAAAAAGACGAAAATTCTCAGCCTGAACTAGGGACGATGCGCGTCAAGCGCGGATTTGCCGAAATGATGAAGGGTGGCGTCATCATGGACGTTGTGACTGCCGAGCAAGCGCGCATTGCCGAAGACGCCGGAGCCGTTGCAGTGATGGCGCTTGAGCGAGTGCCTGCAGATATTCGTCGCGATGGCGGAGTGGCGCGGATGAGCGACCCTGAGATGATCGAGTCAATTAAGGCAGCGGTACGAATTCCGGTCATGGCAAAAGCCCGCATTGGTCATTTTGTTGAAGCACAAATTCTTGAGGCGCTTGGTGTCGATTTTGTTGACGAGTCAGAAGTACTGACACCTGCAGACGAAGCGCACCATATCGACAAGTTCGCTTTCACGGTGCCGTTTGTTTGTGGAGCAACTAATTTGGGAGAAGCATTGCGCCGCATTTCAGAAGGTGCATGCATGATTCGATCAAAAGGCGAAGCCGGAACCGGAAATATCGTTGAAGCAGTGCGTCATCTGCGTTCAATTCTGGGAGATATTCGCCGTCTCTCGCAGGCGGATGCCGCTGAGCAGTTTGATTGGGCAAAAAAATTGCAGGCACCATTGCCACTCGTGCAAGAAGTCGCGCGCACAGGCCGCTTACAAGTTCCGTTATTTTGTGCAGGCGGAATCGCTACACCGGCAGACGCTGCGTTGGCAATGCAACTTGGTGCAGAGGCCGTGTTCGTCGGATCAGGTATATTCAAGAGTGATAATCCAGCCCCGCGCGCTAAAGCAATTGTCGAAGCAACAACACATTTTCGTGACGCACATATCTTGGCCAAGGTCAGCCGAGGCTTGGGCGCGCCGATGACCGGAATCGGCATGGATGAAATCAATGAGAGCCAGAGATACGCTTCTCGCGGTTGGTAGAGCACTGACTCTATGAATGCGAGGCCCCCGGGTGAACAGTCGAATCGGAATTCTTGCCCTGCAGGGAGCATTCGCCTCTCACGCAAGCTGCGTCACTGAACTCGGACACTCAGCCCTAGAGGTGCGCACGCCCGCAGATCTGAGCGGTCTAGACGGACTCATTATGCCTGGAGGAGAATCCAGCACGATGTCACAGTTGCTGGAGTCGAGTGGATTATTCGAGCCAATTCGAGATGCGATTGCGGATGGTTTGGCCACCTTTGGGACGTGTGCTGGAATGATTTTACTGGCACACGAGATTGTGGACGGCAGGTCAGATCAGTACTGCTTTGACGCCATTGAGATCACCGTTCGCCGCAACGCGTTCGGGCGCCAAATAGACAGTTTTGAAGCAGATATTGACACGGTAATCGGGGACTTTCATGGCATTTTTATTCGGGCACCACGAATCGAGTCAGTGAGTGAAAAAGTCGAGGTTCTGGGAACCTATGGTGGGGAGCCAGTTCTTGTTCGTCAAGGGAATGTGCTGGCATCTTCGTTTCATCCCGAACTCACGGGTGATGCGCGGTTGCACGAGTATTTTATTAATAGCGTCGTTACAACAAAGGAGACGTGAGCAATGTCGGGTCACTCAAAATGGGCAACAATCAAACACAAAAAAGGTGCAGCCGATAAGGCGCGCGGAAAACTGTTTGCCAAACTAGCCAGACAAATCGAAGTTGCAGTGCGCGCGGGTGGCGGAGACATCGATACCAACGCAACGTTGCGAACGATGGTGCTCAAAGCCAAGGCCGGACAAATGACCAAAGATGCAATTGAGCGCGCAATCAAACGCGGAATGGGAGAAAACAACGGTGCTAATTACGAATCAATCACCTACGAAGGATATGCACCTGGCGGAGTAGCGCTTTTAGTTGACGTCCTTACGGATAATCGCAACCGAACTGCCTCAGACGTACGGATGGCGTTTAGCAAACACGGTGGCGCGATGGCTGAACCTGGCGCCGTCGGATGGCAGTTCTCCAGATGCGGCGTCATCTTGTTAGACGGGGGTGCTGATGAAGACACAGTGATGACGGTTGCACTTGAAGCAGGCGCAGACGATGTCGGACGTGATGGTGACTCATGGCGGATTACGACGACTCCCCATGTGGTTTATGAGGTCAGAGATGCCGTCGAAGCATCTGGGCTGATTGTGATGTCGGCCGAGACCACAATGGTGTCGTCAACGATTATTGAGGTGTCGGATGCGGGCGATGCAAAGTCAATTTTGCGCATCATGGACGCTCTTGAAGACAATGACGATGTACAGGACGTCTATGCCAATTTTGATATCGACGATGCCGTGATGGAGAGCCTGGACTAAGTCACCCAGTCCAGCCCAATATGGGCACCACTGGTGTGGATCGGGCGCTCAGCAAGCGCTAAATACCCACATCTGAGCGCTCGGCTCGGTACAATGGAACATATGTTCGCTTCGCGCAGGGGTCATCTTGGGGGTCTCGTTGTCCTGGGTATTGATCCGGGTCTCACTCGCTGCGGATACGCCGTGTTGCAGGCACAGTCAGCCACAAAAATTTCTGCGCTCTCGCTTGGGGTCTTGCGTACCTCGCCAACATCAGCGCTTCCTGATCGTTTGGCAGAACTGCATGATGAGATTGCCGCGCTTTTGCGTGAATTCACTCCTGATGCTGTCGCAGTTGAACAAGTTTTTTTTCAAGCCAACGTGCGTACAGCGATGAGTGTTGGTCAAGCAAGTGGCATCGCGTTGGCGCTAGCCGCGCGTGATGGAGCAGATGTTGCGCAGTACACACCAAGCCAAATGAAAAATGCCATAGCCGGATGGGGAGGCGCAAACAAAGATCAAGTTCAGCGCATGGTGCAGGTTCGTCTGGGGCTTTCAGTTCCTCCACAACCGCCAGATGCCGCTGACGCCGCCGCGATTGCGCTCTGCCATATTGCATGCGCACCGTTCATGGCGCTACAAAATGCAGCACTTCAAGAAAGACAGTCGGCAATATGATCGGATCACTTCGTGGAGTCGTGCTCGAACGGAGCCAATCTGGAACTGTGCTCATTGAGGTTGCTGGAGTTGGCTACGTATGTTCAGTTACGCCGTCAACATTGGCAGAACTTGAACCAACAGTGCAGACATATTTATATGTCCATCATCATGTTCGTGAAGACGCTCAGACCTTGTACGCGTTTGCTACGCGCGATGAACGAGACATTTTTGAGACACTCATTGCCACGCATGGCATCGGACCATCGATGGCGTTGGCAATTTTGTCCGTACACAGCCCGCGCGCACTTGTCGACATCATCGCTACCTCTGATGCCGTTTCGCTCACACTCGTTTCGGGTGTCGGCAAAAAGACTGCCGAACGCATACTTGTCGAACTCAAGGACAAGTTGTCACTGAGCGACCTGTCAATGCCAACCCTGAACGGGGAGTCCTCCACAACCAGTGTCGGCAATGTGCGAGAAGCACTGGTCGGTCTCGGGTATGCGCAAGAAGAAATACGCGATGTATTGCGCAATCTCGATACATCGCTGCAGGCTGAGCAACTTTTGCGTGAGGCTCTTGCAATGTTGGGGGCCTATCGTGCGTGAAGAATTTCTAGATCCAAATATTGGACAAGATCATGAAGTCAGTGAAGAAACCGGACTACGTCCTCGGCGTCTCGATGACTTTGTCGGACAACGCGAACTCAAAGAACACCTTGACATCATGCTCGGAGCGGCTCGACAACGCGGACAAGCAGCCGATCATATTTTGTTGGCTGGTCCACCTGGACTCGGAAAAACCACGATGGCCGGAATCGTTGCTGCAGAAATGGCTGTCACGATGCATGTCACGTCAGGCCCTGCATTAGAACGTGCTGGAGACCTCGCAGCAATCTTGGCCAAACTTGGCGAGCATGACGTTTTGTTTATCGACGAAATACACCGACTATCGCGTGCGGTCGAAGAAATCCTCTATCCAGCGATGGAAGACTTTCAGATTGATATTGTCGTCGGCAAAGGGCCAGCAGCATCGTCAATTCGTTTGACTCTTGCGCCATTTACCCTGATCGGTGCAACAACGCGTACCGGGATGATTACGGGTCCGCTCAGAGATCGATTTGGTTTGGTGGCGCGGCTTGATTTCTACGAAGTCAATGAGTTGGAATCAATTGTCACTAGGGCATCCGGAATCCTCAATGTGCCCTTGCATGCCGACGCCGCTCATGAAATTGCTCGCCGTAGTCGCGGGACGCCGCGTATCGGCAACAGACTCTTGCGTCGAGTTCGTGACTTTGCAGAGGTTCGCGCAGATGGCAACATCACTCACGCCATCGCCAACGAGGCGTTGCTTGTGTTTGGTGTCGACGAAAAAGGTCTTGACAAAGTCGACAGGGCGATCCTGTCTGCACTGTGCAAGCAATTCAAGGGTGGCCCGGTCGGGCTCTCAACGCTGGCCATTGCCGTAGGGGAGCAGCCCGAGACAATCGAAGATGTTTATGAGCCGTTTTTAATTCAGCAGGGAATGTTGGCTCGTACTCCTCGCGGCCGTGTGGCTACTGAAGCCGCGTGGGCGCACATCTCAAACCCGTAGCCTGCCACCGTGCAACTCAGCGACATCGACTACGAACTCCCCGAGATACGGATCGCCCAGCGACCTATCGAACCACGTGACGCAGCAAAATTGTTGGTTGATCGGGGCTCAGCGACTCCCGACCACTCTGTCATGTCAAGATTTGTCGATCTTGTTGAGCCCGGCGACCTCTTGGTGGTGAATGACACGAAAGTTCTGCCCGCTCGACTCCGACTGCAACGTCGGTCGGGCGGCTCTGCAGAGGTGCTCTTGCTTGAACCACTCAATGACATTCGCACATGTTGGGAGGCGATGGTTCGACCAGCACGAAAATTAAAGCCCAATGAAGTC
>JAEMRC010000017.1:21630-24231 GCA_016463545.1 Ilumatobacteraceae bacterium | reverse complement strand
TGGTAAGCCAATGGTGCGTGTCGGCCAGCGCACAGAGGCGGGGGACACCTTTGAGATCGAAATTTTGGATCAAGCACCACTCGAACGTATTGCCAAAATTGGCATCATGCCGCTGCCGCCATATATTCGCGCAGACTTGAGTGACCAGAGTCGTTATCAGACCGTGTACGCCAATCGTGCAGCATCAGCGGCAGCACCTACTGCGGGGTTGCACTTTACGCCCGAGCTAATCACCGCACTCGAACAAAAGGGTGTGCATCTTGAACGAGTCGAGTTAGTTGTGGGGCTAGCAACATTTAAACCAGTTACTGCACTGAATCCGACTGACCACGCAATTCACACCGAACAATATGTCGTGCCAGAGGGGCTCTTGCAAAAATGTGCAGATGCACGACGCGTCATTGCGGTTGGCACAACGTCGGCGCGAGCGCTCGAGTCAGCCGCAACCACCGGAGTTCTATCCGGCCGAACTGGTTTGTTTATCACGCGTGGATATGAATGGAAAGTGGTCGATCTACTGTTGACTAATTTTCACATGCCTCGCACATCGCTATTGTTAATGGTCGATGCACTGATTGGTCCAAGATGGCGAACTCTGTATCAAGAGGCATTGAATAGTGACTACAGATTTTTGTCATTTGGCGATGCAATGTTGCTTGATCGGCACCTCTCGTGAGTAAGCGCAAAGGCTAGGGAGTAAGACATGTACAAGGTTCAATTAGAGATTGTTGCCAGAGACGCAAGTGCACGAACAGGGGTAGCACATACTCATCGTGGTAGTTACGAAACTCCATGCTTTATGCCTGTCGGAACTCGCGGTGCCGTGAAATACCTGAGCGCTGCTGATTACGCACAGCTTGGTGCTCGCATTGTGTTGGGCAACACGTACCACTTGATGTTGCGCCCTGGAGCAGACGTTGTTGCTCATCTTGGTGGGCTCGGAAAGTTTGCAGGATGGGACGGATTGACGCTGACCGACTCGGGCGGCTTTCAGGTTTTTTCTCTAGATCCAAAAGTTGACGATGACGGAGTCACGTTTCGTTCAACATATGACGGTTCATCCCATCGCTTCACGCCCGAAATCGCCGTGGCCACACAAGAATTAATCGGAGCAGATATTCAAATGGTGCTCGATATTTGTGCATCGTTGCCAGCGACCAACGACGTTATTCGTCAGGCGCTCGAGCGCACAGTTGCGTGGGCGCAGCGCGCAAAAGCTGCACACACACGACCTGATCAGAGTCTGTTTGGCATCGTGCAGGGTGGAGTGAATGAGTCCATGCGCCGCGAGAGTGCGCAACGCACCCGCGATATCGGATTTGACGGATACGGGATCGGCGGTTTATCGGTGGGTGAAACGCGAGCCGAGATGTTGCCAGCGCTGGCCGCCGCAATCCACGAACTTCCAGATGACCAGCCGCGCTATCTCATGGGCGTCGGGGATCCGGCTTCGCTTGTAGAAGCAGTTGCGTTAGGAGTTGACCAATTTGACTGCGTGTTGCAGACGCGTCTTGGACGTCACGGAACCGCACTCACATCACAAGGTCGAGTCAACATGAAAAATGCGGCGCATCGCCTCTCTGATGAGCCTCTTGACGGCGACTGCTCATGCTGGGTGTGTGCGCAACACTCGCGTGGCTATATACGACATTTGTTTCAGGTCACCGAGCCCTCCGCGTCGCGGTTGGTCTCGATTCACAACATCTCATGGACTCTACAACTCATGGAATCTATGAGGACTGCTATCCGAGATGGCTCATTTGGCGCCCTGCGGGAACAAACTCTGGCGGTTTGGGGCTAGGATTCCTACTCGTGCTTACCACTCTGCTCGCCGCTGGAAAGGCTTCAAACAATGGCAGTAGTGCCATCTTCCAATTGGTTTTTTTCGGAGCCATCTTTGCCGCAATGTATTTCTTGCTTCTTCGTCCGCAACGACGACGAGTCCGTGACGCTCAGGGCCTACAAAAAAGCATTGCTGAAAATGACGAAGTCGTGCTCAACTCTGGGGTGTTGGGTTTTGTATCTGCTATTGATGGTGACATTGTGTGGCTTGACATTGCCGACGGAGTAGAGATCAGAGTGTTGAAGAGCTCGATTGCTCGCAAGATTGATCCTTCAAAAGAGTCAGCAGGTGGACAACCACTTGCCGACTCTGACGAAAAATAACGCGTATGCGTCGTCGTTTGCTGTGGTCTCTTATTGGCGTCCTTGTGGTGGCGTTTGGTGGTTTTGCCGGAAACCTTGTTGCCGGGAATCATCCCTCGCTCGGCCTTGACCTTCAGGGTGGAGCATCTGTCACGCTTGAGCCAATTGGCACCTTTGATCCAGCAGCCCTTGACGTCGCCGTCGACATTATTCGTAAACGTGTTGACTCGATTGGTGTTGCTGAGCCTGAGATTATTCGTCAGGGAAACACTGTGATCGTCAACCTTCCTGGAGTGAAAGACCAAAAGGCGGCTCTTGAACTGGTCGGAAGTTCTGGCGAGGTTTTGTTGAGGCCTGTCAAGCAGATGGGCACAACGCAAACGACTACAACATTGCCAACGGGAGCAACGACAACAACATTGCCAACGGGTGCAACGACAACAACTTCTCCCGCAG